>NZ_JALUKE010000211.1 GCF_027056685.1 Sulfurimonas sp. | reverse complement strand
CCGGTAAGAGGTATCGGTGATATTAAAAAATAAACTCTCCATCTCATAATATCTTTATATACCGTAGTATTCTTTTACTCTACGCTCAAAATCTTCATCACTTAACTCTCTGCGCATAGGTATAAATTTTTTTGCTTTATCTCCAACCGTTGTCCTAGCTGTAAATTTTTCATCATTTATGATTTTCAAGATAAGCTTTGCAACATCATCCGCATTATTACCACCATTTATCTGCTCCATAATTTTTGGTACAAGCTGAGAGACAAGTTTACTATAAGCCGAGTTTGCATCAAGTGTTTCCATATTTGTTACTAAATTTTTTCTTGCGAACTCTGTATCAAAAAAACCTGGTAAAATAGAGTGTACTCTAATATTAAATGTACTAAGTTCATAGCGAAGAGAATCGGTAATCCCTTCTACTGCATATTTACTTGCATTATACAGAGTAAAAAGCGGTAATCCAATTTTTCCCAAAAAAGAACTTATATTTATAATAACACCATAATTCTCTTTACGCATATGAGGAATAACAGCTTTTGTAACTCTTAATATGCCAAAAACATTTACATTAAATTGATTAAACATCTCTTGTTCTTGGAAATTTTCAACACTAGAAACTACGCCATATCCAGCATTATTAATAAGAATATCAATTTTTTTATCTTTTTCTATTATCTTTTTAACAACCGAATCAATACTCTTTTGCGAGGTAATATCAAGAAAAATAGGAATAATACGAGAGCGATTGAGATTTAAAAGTTTACTTATATCTCGAGATGCTGCATAAACCGTAAATCCATTCTCAGATAGTAACTTTGCACTTGCTCTTCCCATTCCCGAACTAGCACCAGTAATTAAAACTATTTTAGACATAATACACCCAATTTATATTTATCAAATGCCAAAAAATTTCTTCAGCCACACTCTCTCTTTTGTTGTCTTAATAAAAATCTTTGTCACAGTTTGATTATGATCCCCCAAGACTATAACATCATTTGCAACAATTTTTAAATGTTTTTTACCCCATTGTTTGTCCAAATCATCCATTCTATAGAGTGCATCTGCTGCGTTTGGCTTCTCTTTCTCACCTGTTCTTGTATTAACAATGGCTAACCCACCCATTCTTTTTTCAAATTTATAAGGACTATAAACTTTAATCTCTTTATAAATTCTATCTGCTTTTGCTGGCGGTGTAGCCTTTTGTATAGCTATAAATCCTAATGCAAAAAATGCAAACAATAACCCTAGAAAAAAACCTTTTTTTGCGTTCATCTAATTACTCCAACTTTCAATATATTTTTTCGCTTTTTCATCAAGCATTTTCATTCTCTCTTTACCCTTTGGCAAAGTTTTACGCAAAGATCGCATCTCTTGTAGAAATGCTCCAATACTCTGCGGTATAAGATCTTGCAAATAATATCTTAGATGTTTTGCCATTGCTGGTGACGCACCCGAAGTAGACACTGCAATAGTCAAATCATCTTGTTTAATATAAGATGGAAAAATAAAATCACAATAATCCACCGAATCGACTGCATTACACAAACACTTGTAATTTTTAGACTCTTCAAAAATTTCAGCCTGCAGGGGAATATCATCAATTGCTACAATAACTATAGCATAATCAGCTATATCTCCCTTTTTATAAGCGCGTTTTGCATACCCTAAACGCAACGTTTCAATCTTATGCATCATCTCAGAAGAATACTCTTTTGCGATTATATCTACATCATTTGTGAAATCCAAAAGATGTACCAACTTTTCATAAGCAATATGTCCACCACCTACTAATAAGATTTTTTTATTATCTAGCTTCAAAAAAGCTGGAAAATATCCCATAATTACCCCATCTCTCACTATTTTTCCTAAAATCATACCATATTAACTTTAGAGTCTAAGAATATCCTATATAATAACAATAGTTTATTGACAAATGTCAATTTAAAATAAAAAAAAGATAGATACAATCAAATTATTGAAAATTAATATAAAGTAGGATTATGAAACAAGAGATATTATCGAGAATACAGAAAAAATTTCCATTAAGCGCAAAACCATTTGAAGTGATTGCCAAAGAACTTGGAATAAGTGAAGAAGAGGTCTTGGAAATCTTACAAAATGAAAAAAATGAGAGCATTATACGCCAAACATCAGCTATTTTTGACACAAAACGCTTAGGATACAAATCATCTCTCGTTGCGTTTAAAATTGATGAAGATAAAATTGATGATGCCGTTGCTATTATAAATAGTCACCCTGGCGTTTCACATAATTATGAACGAAATCACGAATTTAATATCTGGTTTACTATGGCTGTTGCACCAGACTCCAAACTTGGACTTGATAAAACTATTGAAACTTTAGCTGCACTTACAGAGGCTGAAGATTACATCGTACTTCCTACTCTAAAACTCTTTAAAATCAATGTAAAACTCAATACAACAGGCAAAGATGATAAAAAAGAGAAAGTAAAAAAAGTAATTCATAAAGATATAGAGCTTACACCTTTGCATCATGAAATCATTATGCGTGCACAAAATGACATTGATTTTGTCAGTGAACCATTTAAAAATATCGTAGAAGAGCTAGATATTGATTATGAGACTTTTTTCTCAATTTTACAAGAGTTACAAGATGCTGGTGTAATGAGAAGATTTGCTTCCATCCTAAACCATCGTAAAGCTGGTTTTAATGCAAACGCAATGGTTGTCTGGGATGTCGATGAAGAAAATGGAGCGGCTATAGGTGAAAAAGCTGCTGCATTTAGTGCGGTCAGTCACTGTTATCTTCGCCCAAAATATGAAAACTGGCCATATAATCTTTTTACAATGGTTCATGGAAAAACAACTGAGGAAACAAACGCAATGATAGCAGAGATGGAAGAAGAGATAGAGTCAAAATCACATATGCCCCTTTATTCATCGCGTGAATTTAAAAAAGTACGCATAGAGTACTTTACACCAGCATTTCAAGAGTGGGAGGAGAGATACAATGGATAGATTTTTTGAACTAGAGATTCCATATTTGGTTATTATGCTTTTTTTCTTAGCTGTTACTGCATTTGTAACAACAAGAGATTTTATGCCAAAAGTAGCATTTAAAAGAGGAATGATTGGAGTTCTTTCTATTTTTGCCATAATGATAGGGCTACATTTCTATGTAACAAACAGTAGAATGGAGGGCGTTAAAAAAATATTTAACAAAGGTGAAACAATCATTTGTGAAAATAAAATGCGTAGAACAATTTCACAATCAGTGCTTATTTCCAAGAAACTAGGATGGAGAATTGAGGGAGATTACTTTAAAAATCCTGACTTTGAAAGAGATTTTCATTTGGCAAGATGTGTTGACTATGCACCAATAGCTGCAAAAGAAAAAGCAATACCTACAAAAGGCAAATAGATGAAATTTTTACTGTTTCTTTTATTTACTCTAAGTGGTTTAAATGCGCTTGATGAGTTTACATCTTCTCAAGTGTGTCAAAAATGCCACCCTGTCATTTACAATGAATACTACCAGTCACAACACAGAAAAGCTTCTATATTTTCAGATCCTGTCCATAAAGCAGTTTGGGATAAACATCCATTTAAGAAGAAAGGAATTTATGAGTGTGCGAAATGTCATACACCAAATGACAAGGTCATTCTTACAAAACTTAAAAATCATGAAAAAGCACTCCCTGTTAAAAATAGGGGACAACTCGAAGGTGTCTCTTGCGTTTCATGTCACAATATAAAAAGCATTCAAAAGCATTCCCAATCAAATGTAAACATCATAACGACAAATAAACACATTCTTTACTCTGCTAGAGAAAGTGAAAAAAGCAACAATGATAAAAAATACAAAATGCAAAAATCTCTTTTTGGTTTTGTAAACAAAGAGAGTGGCTCTCCTTATCATGACATAGACTTTACAAATGAAATTTTTTATAATGGTAATGTATGTATGGGATGCCATTCACACAAAGAAAATTCACATAAGCTTCAAGTATGCACATCAAAAATAAGTGAGCATCCAAATACAGAAAAAGAGAACTGTATCACCTGCCATATGCCAAAAGTACCAGGAAGTTTTACAACGCTTAGAGATACTCATACACATAGATTTCATGGCTTTAGTGGTCCAAATCATAAAGCATCTATGCTAAGAAAATATCTCTCTATAGAGTTTCAAAAAGCGACAGATGGTTTTAACATCATTCTTAAAAACAGTGCTAATCATCCACTTCTTTTACATCCATTAAGAGTTGGTATGCTTAAAGTTAGTATTGAGAGTGGTTCAAAAAAGAGTAATTTAAAACCTGTGAAATTTATTCGTATAATTGGAAAAAATGGACATCCTACTCCACCTTGGGTAGCTACAGAGGTTTTAAAAGATACGCAAATTCAAGCCAAAGAGCGTAGAATTATTCACTTCAAAAGAACACTTGAGGCGCATGATAAAGTAATCGTCCAAGTAGGTGAATTTATCGTAAATCCTAAAATGGCAAAGAAATTAAATATTAGCAATAATAACTTAACTGCGTTTAGAATATTTAAAGAGGAACGATTTGATGTTAAATAGTTTTAAAAGGTACGGTATGGCTCTTCTATTTTTGTTCTTAGTTATTATTTTAATGTTACTAGGAACACTAGGAGTTGAAGATTTTGGAAACCATCTTTTAAAAGATGCACACATCAAAACAACAATGAAACCAAAAGGAGAGAGGTTAGCATTATGAGTTTAACACTTTTAGTAGGTATTGGAGTTATTATTTCCATCATATTTCACTTTATTGGTGTATATGCAGGAGCTAAAAAAATTGTCTGGATTGTTATTATTCTTACTTGGGCAGCTGTGATTTCTGTTGCAACAAGTGAAGTGAAACCAAAAGCATACAGTGATATAAAAGAGATGCAGGGAAAATATAAAGATACAGATAGGCTCATCAAAGAGGCTATGCCAAAAGTCTCTCTCTATGAGCTTATTAAGATTAAAAACAGTTACTTAAAACATGAGAATAAAAAGTAATCTCATGTTTTATTTTCTAAGCGCCTAAAGCCTTTTTCACATTATCATCTGCCATTGAAATATTCCATGCAGGTTCCCAAACAACTTCAATATCAATCTCTTTAACATTTGGAAGCTTTTCAATAGCCTCTTTCACCCATTGAAGTATCATTTGATGCAAAGGGCATGCTCTTGTTGAGAGTGTCATAGTAACTTTTACATTCCCCTCATCATCACTACTAGCATCATAAATAAGTCCCATCTCTACAAGGTTAAATCCAACTTCTGGATCAACAACTGTAGAGACAGCCTGAAATATTTCGTCTTTTGTAAACATTGCCATTTATAAGTCCTTAATTTTTAAAATTTATCATATATAACACACTGCGTATAAATGCTAAAGCACCCATTACTAAAAATGAGGCTCCAGCACCTATGAGTGCATTGCTGTTAAAGAGTATTGCAATAGCTACAAGACTCACGCCTAATGCACAAAATATAAACTGCGCTTGAGAGCTTTTTTGAGGTATCATATCTACAAGCATAGGAATTTTTTGCTTTCCAACCAGTGGCGAAAATCTTTCAAACCAGACTAAAAATGGAATGATTTTATAAATATGACCTGTAATTAAAAAGCCAAAAAAACCAAAAAACAGTAGCCACATTGATGCCAAAAGATAGTTCTCTTTTCCTACCACAAAATAGAGTAATGCCACTATAATTGAGACAAGAAGAGATGAGTATGAAAACATCAGCGAAATAGCATAAATATCATTCTCTTTTCTTGGTCTTATTCTATAGATAATATAAATTAGGTAAGCATATACCAACATCGCAACTATTGCCAAAATATAGGAAATAATAGACAACCATTCTAAGTGAAAGAACGAAGCCAAAATAGCCAAAACAACTGTAACACTCATCAAAGATATAGAAATTTCTAAAGGTCTTAATGAAAAACTATGAGAAAGTGTAAACATAGGTATTAAAACTATAGAGAGTCCCATAATTGTAATGGATATATATCCACCTAAGACCGCAAAGATATGTGCTTTTAGGAGTGAAGATATATCTACAGAGATAGTCCCTGCATAAGAGAGTGCCATCAAAAGACCAAAAATGATTCCAAAAAATAAAAAGGTATTTGAAATCAATACACTACTCATTACCAATGTAAGTTTTTTCACTTTTGCTATGGTCAAAAATATCTCACCAACAAAAATCATCATAGAGGTTAAAACAACAACCCCTCCGTATGGGAGCAAGGCACTGGAGTATAAAAATCCAAATACCATTAAAAGTGTCCCTATAAGTAGTAATGGCCAGATTGCATAAAAGAGTTCTACTCCAAAATGCCCTACTTCAAGTACAACGGGCACAAGTTGCGCCATTGCACCAAAGATTATCATCATTACAAATCCAAGTAAAAAAAGATGTGCAAAACTTATAACCTTTGGATCTGCAAATGAAAAATCATCTACACTGAAAGAAAAAAGGTAAAGAGAAGAAAAAAGGTAAAATAGACTCCCAAGTATGAAAAAGGGAGCTATAAGTTTAAAAGGTGGTGCAAAATCTTGGGATATTTTAAACATTTACTAGTCTCAACCACCACAACTTGTTTGTGACAAATCAGACTTTTCAGTTGCATTGTCATCGTATGAAAATACGACTTTTACTAAACCATTATCCAAATCTTCAATGACATATTTTACATCATCTTCAAGTTTTGCAAACAGTCCACCTGGTGCTTTATGATTTATCATCACTAAAGTATCATTAGTACCTTTTAAAAGTGCAATTCCTGCCATTGCGTTTACCATAGGATGTGGAGGTCCCTCTTTTGAAGTATCAAAGTAATAAGTACTTTGTCCATCTTTTGCTAATTTATAATAATCAACTGTAGCACCTTCAACTTCTATCTTTTGTGCATCACTTGGAATATTCGACATATTTGAATCCTTATTGTTAATGTTTCGTGATTGTAATCAAGAAAAATAAAAATAATATTGATATATGTCAATAATGAGAATGATTATTCAAAAAGAATTTCCAAAGACTCCTTATCTAGGATGGTATAACTCCCTGCATCTTTTGCCACAAATCCTAATTTTGAGAATTTTTTGAAAATACGAGAGAGTGTTTCGGGTGTAATATGCAAATATTGTGCTAATTTATTATGCTTCATACTCAAAGCTTCACTATTCTCACAAATATACTTTGCAACTCTTGCCGTTGAATCGAGAACAACGGTAAGTGCAATGACATTGTCAAGATATTTTATTTTTTGAGTTAGTGATTTAAAAAGTTCCAATGTTATTTCAGGATTAGAAAAAAAGTACTCTTTAAAC
>NZ_JALUKE010000210.1 GCF_027056685.1 Sulfurimonas sp. | reverse complement strand
CTCTATTTTCAAGCTTCCAATTCTGCAAGTCACGACTTGCATAGACACCATACCTATTCCCAACTCTACAAACCTTGCCATCATAATCGATCGACCAAATATCACTTTGAAGCGAATCATAAACAGGAGGCAGGACTGCGTGAGGGATTGTTACAGATTTCATGAATTTTGCAAGTCCACCGGAGTGATCTAAAAAAACTCCTGTAATTGCTAAAATAAAGAGAGGAAAGAGCGCTATTATGGCGAAGATATTCGCATGTGTTTTAATCAGCTTGCGTGAGAGTTTTGCCTTTTTCTTTCGATGAATCAGCCACCAAATCATATAGCCGCTCAGACCCAAATATACTAAAAAAAGTGCCCCGTAATCATTTATAAGCAATGAGATATCTCCGTCAAAAAGACCCCGTCCATAGTGCAGATCTCTCACAAAACGAGAGAGTTTTATATTTTCATGTAGTTGGGCTGCATCGATTTTAACAATATTTTTTTGTAAGATTTTTGCACTTTTTCTGTTTAAAAGAATAATCTCTTTTTTATCTACTACCGCAACTATTTTCTCTTTTGAAGCACTTAAAGCTGTTACATATTTTCCCTGCAGGGCAAGAGGGTGCAGCTTATTATCAAGCATGTAAACACCATCAGATGTAGCAAGGTAAAGCTCTTTGCCATCATCATCAACAGCAGCAAGAATTTGTAAAGATGAAAGTTTGTGAAAATTCTCTCCACCATTAAAACTCTCATAGAGTCCTCTTTGCCCACCTACAATAAGATGAGCAGAATTTTTCGGCTCTTGATAGTACACATTAAAAAGACGATTCTCGGCTTTTAAAATGTGTGAAGGGACATTGTTAAAAGTAGTGCTATAGAGGAAACTCCATTTGTCATGGTCAAGAAAAAATCCGCTGATTGATAAAATCAGCAGGAAAATTCCACTAGAGAAACCTGCTAACTTATGGAGCTTATAACTCTTTACCATCTATACTCTAAACCTGCATACACACTTCTTGGATCACCCGGAGTATAGTCCTCTTTATGATAAGCATAACGCGCTCTTACTGCATACTTTTTATCTGTTATATTGGTTACTTTTGCAAAGAATCTAACATTTTTTGAATACTTATAATCTGCCTTAAAATTACCAATATCATAACCATCATATCTACCTGCAGTATGAGCATCATCCATCCAGTAAGAGCCAACATGCTGCCACTCAGCCATAAGTCTCATACCATGAATATAACTAGGCATATAAAAAAGTCTGACATTTGCCAAAGTATTAGGAGCTGCCGCCATCTCCTTGTCCCCTAAAACAGGGTCATTATCATAATTATGTTTGGAGTACGAGTAGCTCACTGCAGCTTCAAACTCTTTTGTAATGTTCGATTTCAAGGTCGCTTCTACACCTTTGTGAATTGTTGAACCGCCGTTTCTATAGCCACCCGTTGTTGCATCACGCACAATTGTATCATCGATTGTCATATAATACACCGCTAAGTCAAAAGATGTTTTCTTAGAAAAGCTTTTTTTCAAACCTATCTCATAAGTATTAGATTTTTCCGCTTGAAGATCAATATTTTCATATCCCACTTTCACAGAGTAGAGTCTTGTCGCTTGTGGAATTCTAAAACCATTTGCGTAGCGCGCATAAAGATTCAGATCTTGTCTGACAAGATACGAAAGCGCTAGTTTTGGACTCAGATGATTATACGAATCAACTCTACTTGCAGGACGATAATAAGTATTTGAGCTATCCGATGAATCTGCTGCAAGATTATTTGTATAGTCATATCTATTGTAATCATAACGAAGTCCAGGAGTCAGTTTTATATGTTTTGTAATCATATAATCAATATGAATATATGGTGCCAATGCAAAATAGTTCACATCATAATCATACAAAGCACCTGCTGTATATGTCTTTGGTTTCCATCCTGTAGTCGTAACATCAAAGTCCTGATTATATTTTAGTGATGATTGTGTATACTCCGTATCAAATCCAAATACAACTCGTCCCCAGTTCTTCTCATAGGTATTACGCTGTAAAAGCCCAAGAGTGTACAGTTCATTATCGTTACTTGGCAGATTGCCTTCCCAAGTTGCTACATATCTGTTTCTATTGTAACGGATGTATGGAGTAACAGTAATTTCCATATCATTAAATGTATAGTTTGAAAATTCTGCACTCAATCTTGAATAGTCAAACTTTCTTGTAACATCTGTTTTCTCAAGTGCTGTAAAATAGTTCGGATCATCACTAGCAGCAGTCGAGCCATTTTCAATATTTGCATAATCGTTAAAACTATCTGCCTGCTCTGCTTCTGTTTTTGAGAAATTAAAAATGACTTTAACATCATTGTCATCATTTATCGTATGGTCATAACGAAGATTGGCTTCTGCTCTATCTGTTTTTGTATGCTGTCTCCAACCATCACTATGCATGTAAGAGACATCTGCACGATAGGCATTGTCGTTGTCAATAGTATCACTCATACCAAGACTAAGCGAACCATAACCATAACTTCCACCCATTCCTTTAATGGTTATCTCTTTTTTCTTTGAAGGTCTCGTTGCTGATTTTACATTCACAACTGCAGCGACTGCATCTGAACCATAAAGTGCAGTTCCTGCCCCTTTTAACACTTCTACTGATGAGGCAGTTTGAAAAGTTGTATAAGCAAGCCCATTATGATTAAAAAACCCACTCGATTGAACAGGAATACCATCTTGCATAAACAAGTAATAGGGACCCGTATTAATAGGCATACGAATAGATGTCATATGTCCAATAACAGAACCGGTTTGCTCAATTCTCACGCCACTCAAAGAGTTCAATAGATCTTTTTGAAAAATAACCTGATCAAGCTCAATCTCTTTTTTCTCTTTCGTTGCAACACTCAACGGTTGCTCTAACACCGCTTCATCTATACCTGTAGCCGTTACACTCATAGGTGCCAGATTGATGACAGAATTTGCCAAAAGTGCAGAAGCACTCATACAGCAAGTTATAATCGCTCTTTTCATTATTTTTTCCTTAAACTTCTCTTGTAATAGTGGAAGTTTATAAAAAGAGTGTTACATAAGTGTTAAATGAGAGTTTCTTCATCATCTTTTTCCTAATGATATGAGTCAATAATTTTTCAGAAAAAATATGTCATACTTTAAGCAATTGCACATAATTGAAAACAAGGTCAAAAATGATAAAAATTATTTTTCTTACTCTATTTGTAACGCTTTTGTCGGCAAGCTATCTTACAAATAAATCATGCAGTGAGTGTCACGAAGAAATTTTCCAAGAGTATCAAAGTTCTTACCATTCTAAGACATATTTCAACGATGAACTACATAGAAAAGTTGCCAACCTAGCAGCAAGCGAAGATCATTATAATTGTGCGACATGCCATATGCCATCAGCTCAAAACCAAAAAGAGTTGGCTAATGGTACTGCAAAACCTAACTCATCAAAGCAGAGAGAAAAAGATGCTATTAGTTGTTTTTATTGTCATCAGATTGCCTATGTAAAAAAAGCCCATCTTAAAAACAAAATCATTCTTACCAAACAAGTAGAAAATTATAAACCAACTTTATATGGCTCTTTAAAAAATCCTGACGAGAGTGATAAACACACAATGACACATAGCCCTATTTATGATAAATATGTCTGTTCAGGCTGTCATTCGCATAAAAGAAACACCCATGATACTTTAATCTATGATGATATGAATGGTAAAATGGATAGTAGAGAGTGTATTAAATGCCATATGCCTCTCGTAGCTGGAAAAGTCGAAAAGATGAACAAGAAATTTCGTACGCAACATCACGACCATAGCTTTAATGGCATACATAACATGAGCATGAGAAAAAAGGGGATAGAGTTAGATATTCATGTAAAAGATAAACAAATTGAAGTGAGCATTAAAAATAAAATGCCTCATCCACTTATTAGCCAAGTTGCAAGGTTAAAATATTTACAACTCAATGTAAAAAGAGATGGTAAAATTATCTGGCAAAATTATAAAAAATCTCCTACTGAGGACAAACAGGGTATATTTAAAATTGATTTTTTAGGGGCTGATGGAAAACCAGTTGTTATACCTGCTTTTGCATACAAAAGAGGATTTGTAAACAATATAAAAGCAAAAGAGACAAAAAAATTGATTTACAATGTTTCTGACTTGAAAGAAGGTGATATAATCACAGCTTCTATGTATGTAATATTAGCAAAACCTAGTTGCTGGAAAACTCTAAATTTACAAAATTCCAATTTAAAAACACCGATGCTTTTAAAAAGTAAAATATATACACTAAAGAGATAATATTTAACCTATTCGTATCGCTTTAGTATGTAAAAGAGCATCTGCTATTTTTTTTCTAGCAGACTCTATAAGACGCGAAAATGTGGTGCGAGAGATGCCCATTTTATCTGCACACTCTTGCTGGTAAAGCCCTTCATAATCTGCTAAACGCAGTGCTTCCATCTCATCTTCACGCAGTGCAACTCTTTCAAGTTCACTGCGTTTAACACCACATGGCTTAAAACAGATATGGCTATGATCTGCATCTATATGTCTCTGTATTGGTTTTCTACCTCTCATACAAACTCCTGCGTTTAGATATTGCCATCTAAAAAGTTTCGGACAACTTCATCAGCTGTTGCACCATGTTTTTGACGTATTTTTTTCACTTTTAAGCCAATGGACTCTAGTGCCTCTTTCATATTTTCACCCACAGCCTGCACTAAAATAATGTCACAATTTTTCAGTGCCTCTACATCTTTTCTATGAGAGTTTGTATGCTCTTCATGTCCCATCTCAGAGTGGTCATGTTCTGCATTTTCTCTATGAGCATGATGCCCGCCATCATGATGCTTGTTTGGTACTACTTCTACAAATTTATCATCATCATAAATCGCAAAGTATGCACTCTGCCCTGTTTTTTTTACTATTGTCTTTTTATCTTCATCTACTGCTAAAACTATTTTCATTTTTTATCCTTTTGTGATTTATTTAAAGAGAGTATCCACTGAGCAATTGTTTTTACATCTGCATCGTTTAACTTTTTAAACGCAGGCATTACCGCACCTTTAGAAGTGGCATATTTTTTCTTACTACCATTTTCAATGCTATGCATCAAAACTGCTAATGAGTTTCCTTTTCTCTTTGCAATATCTCTAAATGCAGGTCCAACAATTTTTTTATTAATTTTATGACAAGAAAGGCAACCATTTTGTAAAGATAATCTCTCGCCTTTTGGCATTGCATTAAGTTTGTTCTCTAAAAGCTGTGCTTCATTAAGATTTTTCTCTGTAAAATGAGAGAACATATACTCACCTATAGCTTGAAGTTCATCTTGTGTTACTTTGCCTTTTTGTGAAGGCATAATTCCATAAGTTTTTAGACTTGCTTTATCACAAAATGATTTACTTGCACTAGGATTTATAACATAATCTTTTACAAATGCAATCGCCTTTGGAATACGCTGACTCTCATCTTCTGTTTTTATAAAATGTACTACATGAAATGCAACTGCCATCATCGCTGGTGCTTTTTCATTTGTAAAAGTCTTAGGTGGTAAATCAATGTTATGACACTTCGTACACTTTTGCTCTAAAAGTTTTTTTCCGTCTAAATTATTTACTTTTTTATCTTGTGAGCATCCCGAAAAAGAGAACAACACAACTACTGCTAATAATAATACTTTCATTTCTAAATCCTTTTTACTTTTATAATAGCACGGTTAAGATACAGTGCAAAACCAATGGCAATATATGCCAAAAACGCAGCGATAATATATGTAGTTTTCAACCCTATAGCATCACCAAAAACTCCCATAGCCAGAACTACAATAGAACTAATTGAGAAGTTTATACTCATATAGACACTGTTTATAAATGTCGGCATTTTTGTATCTAACTCATGAATAACAGAGAGCATAATAGGACCATTTGCAAACATAAATATGCCTAAAAGTGCTAAAAGTGGGAACATTGTGTAGGGAGTTGTGCTAAAGAGAAAAGCACTCATGGTTAATGCTGACCCACTTGACATAATAACAAGCGTTTTTTGTCTTCCAATTTTATCTGAAATAGTTCCTGAGAGAAATGTGCCAATCACCCCAAAAAACTGCAAAACTGCCAAAGCACTACTTGCCACCCACAAAGAGAACCCCTCTTGTGTAAGATAAATAGCTAAATAAAGCGTCACTGCCATCTTCATAGCAGACTGGAAAAACATAAAACCACTCATAGCACCAAAGAGAGGCAAAAAGCGTTTTACTTCACGCATGGCATCGCCCTTTTCTCTCTTTTTTGTAAACTTTGTCTGAGTAAAGTTAAAATTTCTCAGTTTATAGTACAAAATAAGTGAAGCAATCATACCAAAAGGCATAAGTCTCCAAGTACCCTCAAGCCCCCATAAAGAGACACCACCTGTAATAATCAAAGGACCAAGTGTACGAGCAAGCTCTCCACCAACCATAAAGTAACTCATTCCCCGTCCAAGTTTATCGCCAGAAGATGCTTTTATCATTCCAGGAGAGGGAATGTGAAAGAGTGTTGAAGTGATTCCTGCAATAAAAAGCAAAACGAGTAACATTGCATAAGAGTTAGCCACTCCTAAAAGTGACATCACAACAGCAGTAAACGCAGGAGATAAAATCACAAAATATCGAGCATCACTTCTCTCAGCCAAAAGACCGAAAAAAGGATTTAAAAGAGAGGGAATTTTTCTAGCAATATCTAAAAAAGCACTCATAACAAGGCTCATACCAAGCTTATCTATAAGTAGTGGCAAAATAGGTGCTAAAAAAGCAGAGTAAGTATCTTGTACCAAATGTGCTACAGAAACCGTAGCGATGATGTTATTATCTTTTTTTTGCACCTTAGCACTATCCTTGAAAACATATTAGTGAAATTATATCGGTCATATGTTCATAAGTCAATAGAGTTCCTAAATAATTCAATCGCCCTATCCCCACTACAATGTGTGGGTCTTGCACACTTTACACCCATTTCTATGAGAGCATCTATGGTCTGCAATATTTTTTCATCACTACTTCGTAAAAGATGAAAACCTCCCACAACACATTCAATATCTCTACCAATAACCTCTCGTGCAACTTTTGTAATATTTTCAACTCCAAAGTGTCCACAACCTGTTATAAGCGTACTCTCTTGTTTATCTATGATGAGAGACTGCTCAGGAGTTTCATCTCCTAAAACTCCAGTTGTATAGAGATTTGCAAAAAGTTTTTGTGGTTTTTTTGTGCAAACTATAACCTCTTTAACCAAAGTTTTCAAATCTTTTATAAGATGTTTTGAGAGTGAAGAGGGAACAAAGAGTGTAAGATTTGGATTAAGTT
>NZ_JALUKE010000209.1 GCF_027056685.1 Sulfurimonas sp. | reverse complement strand
CTTATAATACAAAACCAATAAAACTTAAAGAGTTCATTTAGTATGTCGTCAAAATTCCGAATCTATTATTTTGTAGAAATAGTAAGATTGTGACACAGTTAGACAGCTATACAAATAACTTGAGTGGCAACAGAGTCCAATATGGTTTAAATTATTGAGACAGAATTTAAGAGAAGAAGTAAAAGTATAGCATACTAAGATACACAAATATTTGTGTATCTTCGATGAACTCTCAATTCAAGGAGGTTCTAGATGTATCACTATATTGGGATAGATGTATCGAAATTAACACTTCAGGTTTTTATAGCAAAAAATAATTCAACAATAGAGATTGATAATAACAAGAAATCATTAAGAGTTTTATATAAGAAACTATTAAAATTATATAAAGATGACTCCTTCGTCTTTATATATGAACCTACTGCAAATTACAGTAAAACATTAATGCTGTTTTGTGCAGAAAATAATATTATGATTTATGTTGTAAATCCCTATATTAGTTCTAGCTTCTCAAAAAGTACTGGCAACAGAAGTAAAACTGATATTTCAGATGCTCAAATGCTTTATAATATGCATTTAGTAATAAAAGAAAAAAATATATCAGTACCAGTTATTGATAAATCAGTGGAGCAACTAAAAGAAATAATGAGTTACTATAAATTTCTTCAAAAACAAAAAGTGGCTTTTAAAAATCATTTAGAAGCTGCAAAAGCTAATCATGGTAGTAAGCAAATTATTTCTCAAGTGAATAAAAATATTGTAAAATTGCAAGCAGAACAAAATAAACTAATAGAAAAAGCCAAGATTATGGTTTGTTGCAATAGAGACTTAAAAGAGCATTTTGACAATATCTCTTCAATCAAAGGCGTTGGAGATTTGATTGCGTTGATTTTACTATATTTATTTTTAAAGTATCCAAATGCAAATAGAAGCCAAATAACAGCATTACTGGGACTTGATCCCATTATTGTTGAATCTGGAACATCAATTAAACGCAGAAGTAGAATATCCAAAAGAGGCACCAAGTTTTATAGAGGTATGATTTTTTATTCAATTCTCTCTACAATAAGATTTAATGATGAATTTAAAGATTATTATGACAAGATGAAGAAAAGAAATTGTCATTCAACAGTAGCTCAAGTAGCAATAATGAGAAAATTAGCACTTTTAGCTCATTCACTGTATAAAAACAAATGTCATTATAATCCAAAACTGTATTTAGATAAAAAAGATGAAAATAATATTAAAAAAGTGGCGTAAATATTAATTTTTTAAGCTGTTTTTAATGTGGCAACTGTGTCAACACCTAATTGCTCCTAAGATTATATCATAAATTCAAGGCATCTTTTAGCCTCTCTTTAAAATAAATATTAAGCTGAGAAATAGTCAGGCTCCAATTTCTAATTGGCATAGTCCATTTTTTCTCAGCATTTTGTATGCCGGCAAACAGTAATTTGAGAAGACTATTATCATTAGGGAAAGCACCTTTGGTTTTTGTTAAAGTTCTAAATTGTCTATGAACTGACTCAATAATATTGGTAGTATAAATAACTGACCTTACGCACAAAGGACCAAAACTTGCTTAAAAAAGATTATGAAAAAACAAACAAATTACCTAGAACTATACACAGATTATCTAATAAGTGGAAATAGCTATGTAACAGCAACAGGACTATCAGCAATGATGGAAAATGAAATAAGTCATGACCAGATAACAAGATTTTTATCAAACAATGAATTTACTTCAAGAGAACTATGGAAAAAAGTAAAATCAACAGTAAGAGAAATAGAGTCTGATGATGCATGTCTAATATTTTATGATACAGTACAAGAAAAGAAATGGACAGATGAGAGTGATATGATGTGTTGGCACTTTGACCATACAGTCGGAAAATCAGTTTGTGGCATCAATATGCTAAATGCTTTATATTATAGCAATGAAGTATCTATTCCAATAGCCTTTGAAATTGTAAAAAAACCAATACAGTTTTGTGATATTAAAACCAAACAACGCAAACGGAAATCAAAGATAACAAAAAATGAACTAATGAGAGATATGATTCAAGTAGCCCTCCCGACTTCGTCAAAAAGCACTACAAAATTAAATAAAAAGATATAAAAGCGCCTAAAATAGGTACAATTAAATTTCAACTTGCTCTGTAGTGCCCTGTTTACTATTTATTATTATATTATAGTATA
>NZ_JALUKE010000208.1 GCF_027056685.1 Sulfurimonas sp. | reverse complement strand
AACAAGGTCTCTCTGTTTGTGGATGGGAATTATAGAGAAGTGATGCTTAGAGTTCGCTTAATTGGTTGGGGAAGTGGGGGAGAATTTAAAAAGTTCTTTTTTTGGGGCTAAGATTCTATTATCCAGCCCCCTCCTATAAGTTTGTTATCATCATAGAATACGGCTGCCTGTCCGACCGCAACACCGAATACGCCCTCTTCTAATTCAATTGTAGCCGTATCATCTTCTATAAGTACATGACATTTGACAGATTTTGTTCTGTAACGTAATTTGACAGTAGTATCAAACTCTTTTCTATCATCAAACATATTGAGATTATTTAATTTAACCTTATAGCAAGCCAAGTCTTCTTTTTTACCAACGACTATCTGGTTTTTTTCAGGATTAATTTTTAAAACAAAATGTGGATCATGTGCTCCATGGACTGTAAATCCTTTACGCTTACCAATTGTATAATGCATATAACCCTTATGCTCACCTACCACATTACCTTCTTTGTCTACAACTTCACCAACTTGATCTACGTCTACATAATCTTTCAACAAATCAGTATAAGTTGTTTCAACAAAACAAATTTCACTTGATTCTGCTTGAGAAGAAAAAGACTCTAATCCTTTTATAGAAGCTGCCAACTCTTTAATATCTTTTTTATGTCTTTCACCTAGAGGAAACTTTAAACGTGGCAGTATTTCTTTATTTATATAAAAAAGAAAATAACTTTGGTCTTTACTATCATCTTCTGCTGCATATAGATACTTACCATCTGTTTTAATATAGTGTCCTGTTGCCAAATACTCTGCATCAATTTCATCTGCAAACTTTATCATTTCGCCAAACTTCAGGTTTCTATTACATAGTGCGCATGGATTTGGTGTTTTTCCCTCAGCATAAGTATCTATAAAAGGTTGAAAAACTTTTTCATTAAAGGTCTCTTGCAAATCTAATACATGTAACTTCACACCTACAAAATCAGCAGCCTTTTGTGCACGAGCTTGATGTATTTCATGATAACCAGGTTTTGAATGCAGTTTCATATAAAGACCTTCTACTTCATAACCTTCCTGTTTTAATAATAATGTAGTTATAGTTGAGTCAACTCCCCCACTCATTCCTACTAAAACTCTGTTTTTATTTTTCATTTTTAACCTCTAAGCTGTTTAAGACGTTCTTTTTTAGTACCAATAGTCGTTATTTGAATACCAAAGTTTCCATCAACAATTACCACTTCACCTTGAGCAATTACATGATTATCGACTAAAATTTCCAAAGGATCATTTGCTAGTTGATTTAATTCTATTACAGAACCAATATCCATATTTAGTACATCTTTTAAAAGCATTCTTTTCTTGCCTATTCTTACGCGTACTGGTAATTTTACATCCATTATAAGAGAAATATTTTTCATCTCTTCTTCGGATAGTTTTACAGTCCCACCATCACAATTTTCAGAACTGCTCTCTTCTTTTTCTGTTTCTGGCGATACATTTTGAGTATTACCCTCTGAGGGAGATAAAGCATCTGCCAATTTTTCATCAATAATAAACATAAGCATTGAAGTAATGCCTGCTAATGAGAATTTATAGACATACATTTTATTAAAAGATTCCAAACTCACCTCATCATCACCAGAGAGAGATTCTATTGAATCTATACTAAATGACAATACAGGAAGTTCTTTTTGACCAGAAAGGGCTGTGGCAATTGCACCAAATATATTTGACACTATCTCTTTTGCTGCATCTAAATCATCGTCCGTAATATCTTCACGATCACTTGCCTCTTCACCCATCATCATATCAGAGAGTGATGCTGCCATATTTGGAGGAAACGCCACCATAATATCAGCTTCTACATCACCGCTAACTTTAATTTTAGTAAGTACTATGGGGGGCACAATATTAGAAATTATGCTGAGTTCCTGTTCGTCCTGTAAGGAGAGTGTGGGAGCTTCACCTACGAGTGCTTCTATTGTACCAATAGTCTCATCTTCAAATAGTTTAATAAAATCACTCATCTATTATATCCTCATCATTTTCTAAATCATCTTCATGAATTATATCTTTTACACCTGATATTTTCTCATGACGCTGTTTTTCGAGCTCCTCTAAAGCCCGCTTTACTTCATCTTTTTCAGTTTCTATTATTTCATTGATATTTATAGACTTTCTAAATCTTCTCAAACCAATCTCTCCACGGAATCTATCTTTTCCATCAACAGATACAGTAACAACATCATCAGCAGGAGTAGACAAACGAATCACATCCCCAATTTGGAGTTCTAAAATATCATTTAAATTTAAATCTGCTTCACCAAGATTGGCCTCAACATTAACTTTAGCACCACCTAGGAGAACTTTTAGCTCTGTATTACGACTCTTTTTAGAACTAGTTTCATTAAGCATTAAATCACGCGAGGCAAGTTTTGGCAAAATAGGTTCCAATGCAATAACAGGATAACAAATATTCATCATTCCTGAAGAGTGTCCTATTATTATTTCCATTACAACCATAACGACAATCTCATTTTGTGCAACAATCTGTACGACATTAGGGCTTGACTCTTTTGACTCAATTGTTGGATAAACTTCCATCACTGGTCCCCATGCCTCTTTAAGAGTACTCATCATAACTCTCAAAATTGTTTCAAAAAGACTCAACTCTATATCTGAAAATTCTCGTGTCGCATCAAAAGGTTCGCCTTTGCCCCCTAAAAGTCGATCAAGCATTGGAAATGCAATGGATGGATTTATCTCTATAATTCCACTTCCTTCAAGAGGTTTGAGAGAAAAGACATTGAAACTTGTAGGATTTGGTAAACTCATTAAAAACTCACCATAAGTCATCTGATCAACAGAATGCAGTTGTATTTCAACTATTGAACGCATAATTGAAGATATTTGAGAAGCTAAACTTCTTGCCATTTTATCATGAACACCACGAAAAGCACGAAGTTGCTCTTTTGAAACTCTATTTGGCCGTTTAAAATCATATAGAGTTACTTGACGCTGAGGGAGCAGAGCATCTTCACCACTTTCAAGAACATCTTCTCCTTCATCTTCAACAACATCCAAAAGAGCATCAATCTCTTCTTGTGAAAGTATATCTGCCATTTTACGCTCCTATACTCTCTCGTATTTTTTGAATAACAGATTTGTGTATCTGTGAAATTCTCGACTCAGTAATATTAAGTATATTACTTATCTCTTTTAAAGTCAACTCTTCAAAATAATAGAGTTGAATTATCATCTGCTCTCTCTCTTTATAGCTACTTAGCACCTTTTTTATTACACTAACCAGCTCTTCTTTTTCTATAGTAGCTAATGCAGCACCTTCATCCCCTACATGCAATTGGTCATGAAGAGGCATAACGGTATAAATACAAGAAGCAATTCGTGCATCATGCACTTTTACAACACTTTCATCTAATTTTTGAGCTAACTCTTCATCACTAGGTTCTTCATCATGAGTGAGCATATGTTCTTGAACAATGTAATCAATAGATTTTACAAGTTTACGGCTTGAACGGCTTAATATGTCCAAACTACGAAGATAATCGAGCATAGCTCCATAAACTCTTTTTTTTGCATATCCCCAAAAAGAGTCATTAAGTGTTTCATCATAACGTCTTGCTAATTTGATGAGTTCTTCCGTACCAATCGCTGATAAATCTGAAAAATCAATAGAACTAGGAAGACGCTCTTTTAAACGATATGCCATAGCTTTAACTGCTGGCAAATACTGAATTGCAAGTTCATCTTCTTTATGTTTCAAATCTTGAACATAGGCATTAACAATCATAATTTTTGTCCCGCTCTGTCTTCCAAATTCATTTTTGCAACTACATCTGTTATTTTACAAGCGGAGTCAATAAGCTTCTCGCGTTTATTAATCTCTTTTACAAAATAATCTAAATCATTTTCGTGCATATTTTTTGGAAAATTATATGACTTAGCGACCATTGTCTGATAGTATAGAGCAATAATAATGTGTGAAAAAAGATAAAAGAATATCGTAATTAAAAAAGTATATGTAAGTAATCCTCCAGCATCCATAGATTTTAAGATACCAAAAATGACACCTACGAAAAATCCCAGAACAGTAAAGAAATATACAAAATTTTCTCCAAGCATCAACTACCCCACCATTGCCTTAAAAATGTTCAATTAATCTTTTAAAAAGACCAGAAAGTCCACTCTCATTTGAAGTAACTAGCACATTATGTTCCAGCTTAGCTGCAATTTTTTTCATAATATTTTGCATATCTTTTGTCGCAGCTGAAGATGGATAACTGGCACAAAAAAGTGAACGCTTTTTAACAGAAGATGAAACTTTTACATCTTCATTAATCTTTCCTAAAAGTTTTAAGTCCAAATTACCACCGATATTTGCCTTTGCAACTTTCTTTATCTTTTCAAATACGCCTACAGCCTCTTTTTCACTCTTAACCTGATTCATAATAACACTCACATCATCTCGCAATGTTGCAATGGTCTTAATTGTTGCGTATGCATCTGTAATTGCGGCAGGATCAGGTACAGTTACAACTATAACATCATCTGCTGCGTTTAAAAACATCTGTATATGTTCTCCAATTCCTGCACCTGTGTCTATTATCATCACATCAAGCTTATCTAGAACTTGTGCTTCTTCCATAAAACGCTCAAAAAGAGCCATATCGGAGTATTTTAGTATTTCATCACCACTCTCACCTGGAATCAAAATAAGATTTCTTGTAATAGGAATAAGAATATCACTTACTTTTGCCTCACCTTTAAGCACATGCAAAATATTTTTTTTGATTTTAACATTAAACATTACATCAAGATTGGCAAGACCAATATCTGCATCGAAAATACCTACATTTATTCCCTGTTGAGAGAGCATATATGCCAAATTCGAGCTAATTGTACTCTTTCCAACTCCACCTTTTCCACTTGTAATGGCTATAAAGCGTGTCTTTTTTGACTTTTTCTTAGCATTTGAAGCAACAAGCTCTTCAAGCTTTTGGGCCTGGTGTCCCATCATGCTTTACTCCTGTTAAATCCATGAAGTAAACACTCTATCAAAAAGTCATTACTCGCACAAACCAGATCTTCTGGTACTTCTTGACCCACAGAAAAATAACTTATTGGCTTTTTCGTTTCATAAGCGAGTGAAAAAATATTTCCAAAACTCATAGTCTCATCCAATTTCGTAAACATTAAGGTATCTATACCAAGCGTCTCAAAATTATCATAGGTAATTTTCAAATCTTCATACTTAATAGAACTTGGCATAACAAGGACAACATCAACACTGAAATCTGTTTGATTACCATTTAAGCACTCATAAATCTTCTCAATTTTTCCCTTATCATAAGGGCTTGAACCCATAGTATCGATTAAAATATAGTCACAATATTTCAAAGAGTCTAATGCATTTGAAAATTCTGGAGGGTCAACCACAGTCTCAATTCCAAGCTTCATCATTCGCGCATACTGCATCAATTGTTCTACTGCGCCAATTCTATAGGTATCAAGAACAACAAGCCCTACTTTATATTTTTTATCAACTAGATAGGAGTACCTTGCAGCAAGTTTTGCAATAGAAGTTGTCTTTCCAACTCCCGTTGGACCAACAAGCATAATCACTTTTTTTCTTCCAATACTTAATGGTCTCTCTTTTCGTATGGGAACCATTTTTCGTAAAATTGTTTGAAAATAGCGTTTTACAGTTGTAGAGTTCTCTCTCATTTTAAGCGGCATATGCTCTAATGTCACCTGCATTAAACTATCAAGATGATCTTTATTCATACCACTTTGTAGGGACAAACGATAAATCTCTGCAAATTCAGGTGGTATCTGGCTCTCAATATCTGGAGATTTTTCATCCCAAAACATATTTTGAATAATTTTCACTTTATCTGTTAGTTTATTTATCTCATTTTTTATCTCTTTAAGCTCTTTTGGCTCTGCAGATAGTGTAGTCTGATTAGTTTGACGTTCATAAAGTGTATCATCACCTTGTGTTACATCTGAAATTTTAGATATTTGCCTCGCTGCGTTTGAGATATCAAATAAAATTTCTTTACTCTCTTTTTCCAGCTCTTTTTTTTCAAATGCTGGTTTTTGCATCTTCTTTTTATATGAAAATGGTAAATCTTTTTCATCAATACCTATCACTATTTCATAAAGAGCAGTGCGACCAAGTGCCTTTTTTTGGATCTCTTTTGTTTCAATAAGCATTCCCTCATCACCTATTTCCATTTTTGCTTTTTTAAGTGCTTCAGAGGGAGTTTTTCCTGTAAATGTCAATATTTTCATTTATGAAGCCCTGCCAATGGAATAAGTACGCTTTCTCTTTGCGACCAATGTGCATGTGGGATGGTCAATTTCTCTGTTTTTATCACTCTATTGTCAAAAAATATAATATCCAAATCTAATGTCCTTGGTGCATTTGCAAAACTTCGTTTTCGTCCAAATTTCTTCTCTAAACGCATTAAATATGCCAAGAACTCTTTTGGCTGCATCGATGTCTTTAAAACTATAATTGAGTTAAAAAAATCCTCTTGGCTCAAATAACCAAATGGAGGGTTTTTTAAAATCAACGAAGTTTTAAGAAGTGTAACTCTTTTATCTCTTTGTATCCAAAAGTAAAGGTGTTCAAATCGGCGACGGACATCGCCAACATTTCCACCTATACCCACTACAACTTCATATCTATGTGATGTCTTTGCAAAAGATGTACAGGGAAAATGCACTCCAGAGTAGCTATCTAACTCTTTAGATAGACTGCGTTTAATGTACATTTTACTAAAATTCCATTTATCTATGCAGGTTGTTGTGCTGTTTGAGCTTCTTGTGCAGCTTGAATCTCATTCATAATTTGAAACATTCCCATCATTGCTAAATGGTAGCCAAATGGACCGAATCCAACAATTGATGATGTACATACTGGTGCTATCATATTTTCTTTTCTAAACTCTTCTCGACGATTAATATTACTAATGTGTACTTCAATTGCAGGGAGATTAACAGCTGCAAGTGCATCACGAATAGCGATAGATGTATGTGTATACGCTGCTGCGTTTATAACAATACCATCTGCATCACCATAGCACTCTTGAATTTTATCTACAAGTTCACCTTCAAGATTACTTTGAAAAAATTCAATCTCTACACCATTTTGCGTTGCAACTTCCTTCATTTGAGCGTGGATTTGCTCTAATTTCATTGGACCGTATATATTTTGCTCACGAACACCAAGCATATTCAGATTTGGACCTTGAATTACTACTATTTTCATTTTAAACCTTTTTTAAATTTTAGAAAGCTATTTTATCTAAAATTATATTAAAAAAAGTTGCAAGAGTTTAAAATTTAACTATTTCTTTTGTTTAATAT
>NZ_JALUKE010000207.1 GCF_027056685.1 Sulfurimonas sp. | reverse complement strand
CTCATATAAATTAAACATTATATGCCCGCCATCTAGTGCTGGAATGGGTAAGAGGTTTAAAACTCCAAGGTTTACCGATATAAGCGCTGCAAAGAAAAGCACACTCATCCAACCTGAAGCAGAAGCATCGGAGGTAAGTTTGACAATGGAGATGACACCTCCCATTTCTGAAGCGGGTACATCACCGACTATAAGCTTTTTAAGTCCTGTAAAGATGAGTGTTGAAGCAAAAATAGTCTGATCAGTTGCATATTTGAATTTTTCTACAATGCCAAGTTGTTGTTTTTTCATAACACCTGCTGCAGAGATTCCTATCATCTTGCGTTTAACACTTTCACCATACATATCTTTTGCATCTTCAAGTTTTGGTTTTAGTGTTATTTGCTTAAGGTATCCTGCTCTATTTACATCAAGTTCAATGTTTCCTGTAGCAGAAGAGATCATCTCTGCCATCTTTTTCCATGTCTCAATTTTCTTGCCATTGATGGAGATGATGGTGTCATTTGACTCTAAACCAGCTACAAACGCAGGAGAATCTTTTACCACCTGACCAACTACTGGTGCTAAAGTACTAGGATTACCAAGTGCAATGGCAAAATAGAGAATAAACGCAAGTACAAAGTTTGCTAAAGGTCCTGCTAGAAGTATGAAAATTCTTTGCAGTGGTGTTTTTGTATTGTAGCTGTCTGCATCATAATTTTTTTTGCCTGGATCTGAATCATCTTGCCCTTTCATACGGACATAGCCACCAAGAGGAATGGCTGAAATACTCCACTCTGTGTCAAAAGCACGAAAAGTAAAAAAGCGTTTACCAAAGCCTATGCTAAAGACTTCTATATGTACGCCCATAAGACGAGCCGCTGTAAAGTGACCGAGTTCATGAAAGAAGATAAGTCCCGAGAGAACGAGGAGTGCAATTATATAGCCTGTCATTATTTGCTCTCCCTTGTAATGGCATTTTTAAATCCCCAAAGATACTCTGCTCCAGAATAAATAGTAAGGATAACTGCAAACCAGAGTAGGGCTGTCGCAAATGGCCAGTGCATAAGTAAAAAACCGATGGCTATCATCTGTCCGACTGTTTTTACTTTACCTGCCCAAGAGGCTTTTACACTAATGTTTTCACTTACTGCAACAGTTCGAAGTCCTGTAATGAAAAGCTCACGAACAATAATGATGTAAATAGCCCAAGGTGAAGCATCACCCATAACCATAAGCCCCAAAAACGCAGCGAGTGTGAGCATTTTGTCGGCGAGTGGGTCAAGGATTGCTCCAAGCATTGTCATTTGATTCCATTGCCGTGCTATATATCCATCAAAAAAGTCTGTTGCAGAAGCAAGTACAAAAAGTAGTGATGCAAAGTAGTAGTTCCATGTGATGTCAAAGCCATTTTGCGTAAAAACTTGTGGATTTAAAATAATCCAAAACATCAAAGGTGCAAGTAGTATGCGAAGAGATGCCAAAAAATTTGGTAAATTGAGCAAAAAAATTCCTTCTATTTATAGTGATGAAATTTTAGCCTTTTATTGCTTATTAAAGCCTAATAGACTAAGATTAGCTATGAAAAAAATATGCCCATTATGCGAAACAGAATCGAAACTTTTTTATGAAGATACTCAGCGTTATTATAAGTGTCAAAATTGCCATGGTATCTTTGTATCTGATGAACAACTTCCTGATACAAAGAGTGAAAAAGAGCGCTATGAACTCCATGATGATGACAGTGAAGATGAAGGATACAGAAAATTTGTCTCTCCAATTACCTCCAACATTATAAAAGATTTCAAAGCAGAAGCCAAAGGGCTGGACTTTGGCGCAGGAACTTCACAAATCATTACAAAAGTTCTGCAAGAAGTAGGGTATGACATAGCTTCTTACGATCCCTATTTTCATAATTATCCACAACTTTTAGAAAAAAAGTACGACTACATTGCTTCATGTGAAGTAATAGAACATTTTTACCATCCAAAAAAAGAGTTTACACTTTTAAAAAATATGCTCAAAGAGGCTGGTAAGCTTTATCTGATGACAGATATATATGATGAGAAGATTGACTTTGCTTCGTGGTATTATAAAAATGACCCTACGCATGTTTTTTTATATACAGAAAAAACATTTGAGTATATTAAAAAAGCATATAACTTCAAAAAGTTACAGATAGAGAAAAGATTAGTAGTTTTTTTATAAGTTAAAACTATTATTA
>NZ_JALUKE010000206.1 GCF_027056685.1 Sulfurimonas sp. | reverse complement strand
AGAAATATCCTATCATTTTATGGGAAGACCCTTTAGCTGAAGAAGATTGGGAAGGATTTGCCAAATTTACAGCAGAGTTTGGAGATAAGATTGAAGTAGTTGGTGATGATATTTTTGTAACAAACACAAAGTTTATTTCACGAGGAATAAAAGAGCATACAGCGAACTCTTCACTTATAAAACTCAACCAAATCGGAACAGTAACTGAAACTGTTGATGCAGTGAGAATGTGTAGAGATCATGGCTGGAGATATTTCCTTTCTCACCGTTCAGGTGAAACAGCAGATACTTTCTTAGCAGATTTTGCAGTAGCTATGGATGGTGGACACTTAAAAACAGGCTCTGCTTCAAGAAGTGAGCGACTTGCAAAATATAACCGTCTCTTAGAGATTGAGATGATGCTTGAAGATGAAGCAATATATACTTGGAAATAGGGAGTAAAATTATGAAAAAACGTATAGCTATAAATGGACTTGGACGTATTGGAAATCAGGTACTTAGACATTACATTAATAATTTGCCAAAAAATTGTGAAATAGTTGCGGCAAATACTTCGAGTGTTGAAGATGCCGCGTATCTTTTAAAATATGACTCTGTACATGGAAGAGCTGATTTTGACATACAAACGCAGGAGAACAAGCTCATAGTCGATGGACATGAGATTACCATCGTTAGCAGTCACAATCCTCTTGAACTCCCGTGGAAAGAGCTTGGCATCGACATCGTTTTAGAGTGTACGGGGCGTTTTACTGAGGGCTCTTTAGCGCAGCAGCACATCACAGCTGGTGCAAAAAAAGTACTTATCTCTGCACCGGGAAAAAATGTTGACCTTACAATAGTAAAGGGCGTGAATGAGACAGAGTATGACAATGCTAAACATCACATCATCTCAAATGCTTCCTGTACAACAAATTCTCTCGCACCTGTTATGAAAGTGCTCGAAGAGAATTATGGCGTAGAAAATGCGATGATTACAACAACGCATGCATACACTTCTTCGCAAGTCACAGTCGATAAGCGTGCCAAAAAACGCAGACGCGGTCGTGCATCAGCTGTTAATATCATCCCTACAACAACGGGTGCGGCTATTGCCACCGTAGAAGTCATCCCTGCATTAGAGGGTAAAATGGAAGCAATGGCACTGCGTGTCCCTGTTCCTGATGGTGCCATCACAGAAGTTGTAGCACTTCTAAATAAAGATGTTACAAAAGAGACACTCAACGCAACATTTAAAAAAGCTGCAGAAAATGAATTGCAGGGGATTTTAGAATTTACTACTGAAGAGATCGTTTCATCTGACATTATCAACAACCGCCACTCCTGTATCATCGATGGACTCTCAACGTCAGTTGTGGGTAATAGAATGGTAAAAGTTATGGCGTGGTATGATAATGAATATGGCTATTCCCAACGACTCTTAGAAGTCGCGGACTACATCGCTGGACAAATATGAATAAAAATATAAACAGAGTTATTGCCTTTGCCTTTTTCATACTGTTTATTTCTTTATTTAGCCTCTTTGTAGGCTATTATGGAGATTGGCTTTGGTTTCAAAATTTGGGATACAGCTCAGTTTTTGAGACCAATATTCTGGCACAGATTGTTTCTTTTGTTCTGTTCTTTTTTATTTTTGTTGCGTTTGCAGGGCTTAATCTCTACTATGCGTATCATAAACATACAGAGCATCAAAGCTCTCTTTCCTTTGACGATGATGACCTGCGCCAAAGGCTTTCATTTCTCAACCATACAAACTTTTCTCTTTGGGCATGGGGTGTTATTATTGTATTCTTTGGGCTTATTATGGGCTCTTCTGCCTCTGAGTATTGGATCGATTTCTTAAAATTTTTGCATCCTACCTCTTTTCATCTGCAAGAGCCTATTTTAGGTAAAGATATAGGATTTTATCTCTTTAGGCTGCCTGTTTATCAAATTGTCCTCGACTGGTATTTTACGATGCTCGTTTTGACCACTTTTTTTGTTGGCTTGTTCTACTATATGCACAATATTTTGAACTATCAAAACAATAGACTGCAACTTGAAACAAAGGCAAAAAGACACCTCTTACTTTTAGCTGCATTTTTCGCACTTGGCATCTGCAGCTATTATATTATAGAACTTTATAATCTTCTTTACTCGTCCAATGGTGTTGCCTACGGGGCTTCTTATATGGATGTACATGCACAGATTCCGGCTTACAAGACCATTATTGCTTTAACAG
>NZ_JALUKE010000205.1 GCF_027056685.1 Sulfurimonas sp. | reverse complement strand
GCATAAAATGGGTTCTATATTGTTTGAAATCTGTTCATATATTAAGCAATAAACAATTTACTATTATTAGAATATAATATGAAAAATATTTGAAGGATTTATGATGTTAAAAGATATGTTATATACTGGTCTAGGAATGGGTGTTATACTTAAAGAGAAAGTTGAAAATGAGATTCAAAAACTTGAAGATGAGGGAAAACTCAAAAAGGATGATGCTACTTCACTACTAGATTCGCTCTCTACAAAGGGTCAAGATGAAGAAAAACGCATAAAAGAGATATTTAAAAAAAGCATCAAAGAAGTTATAGATGAGCTTGGACTTGCTACAAAAGAGGATATTGCAGATCTAAAGGATGCATTATCCAAAAAGTAAGCTACTACAATCCAAAGAGAGTTTGGGCTGTTTTTCTATTTCTTCTCACGCTCTACTTGCTTATAAAGAAAAAAGAGAGCTTTTTAGGGCTAAAACCTCTCCAACCAAAGAGGCTAAACGCAACTATTATTCTTCTTGGTGCGAGTTTTATTAAATTAGCTCAGGTCTTAGCAACAAGAAGTGACTTTTTTAGCCAAGAGTATCTCTGTGAACTTAAGGAGCTGCATGACCAACTCCCCGCAATGAGCAAAAGTGAATTTTCAAAAGTTTATGAAGGTGCCTTTGCTAAACGCAGCTGTTTTAAGAGTTTTGAAGAAGTGCCTATTGCCTCTGCATCCATTGGACAAGTTCACATCGCTCACTTGCAAGATGGTATAAAAGTTGCAGTCAAACTTCGCCGTTACAACATCAAAGAGCAAGTAAGTGCAGATATAAACATACTCAACTTTTTTAACAATCTTTTCAAACCGCTCTTTAGCACCTACACAAAAAACTCCATAGATGCCGTCGTTAGTGAATTTTCAAAGATGATACTTCAAGAGGTCTCTTTTCAAAATGAACTACACAATCTCAAAAGTTTCTCAGAAGTTTACAAAGAGAGCGGCATAAAATTTCCTAAACCTTATGAAATGTACTGCTGTGATTCTGCCATTGTAATGAGCTTTGAAGAGGGTTTTCGATTTGACGACAAAGAGAACCTTTTAAAACACGACATAGATTTTCGACCACTCATAAAAAAACTTGTCAATTTTTACACAGATCAGATGCTCCTGCAAGGCTACTTTCATGCAGATCCACACCCGGGAAATCTTCTCGTCTCCCGTGAAGGTGAACTGATATTACTTGACTTTGGAATGGTCAAACGAGTGCCAAACAAAACAAGAATTGCCATTATTGAACTCATAAAAGCAGCAAATGAAGAGAATTATGAACTCTACATCAGTGCAAATAAACGCCTTGGCACAATAGCCTACGAAGCACCAACAGCTGAACTTGCAGAGTTTAGTGCCAAAATGTTTGCCATCTTTTCAAATGAAAATCTCACAAGTGAATCAATGCAACAACTCGCTTTTGATGTCCTAGCTACGACAAAAGATTTTCCCTTTAAACTTCCATCTGATGCCATCTACATTCTGCGTGTAAGTGCCATCATTGAGGGACTTGGCACAACTTATATAGAAAATTTCAACGGTATAAAAGACATTCTCCCTACCCTGCAAGAGAACATTCCAAAAGCACTCGGTGCAAAAGATGGCTTTCGTGAACTCATTGTCCAAAGTGTTAAAGATGCACCTTTTGTACTGCAAAATATCCAAACATCTGTGCAAAAAATTGCAGAAGATGATGTAGAGGTAAAACTCTCTGATGACCAGCTTCACTGGATAGCAAAAGAGATAAAAAGCTACATCAAGCCACTTCTTGGAGGTTTTGTACTTATAATTGCCTCCTTTTTTACCCTGCTCTATGACAATGAACTCAAAACTTTTGCACTTGTCTTGTTTGGACTTGGAGTTTTAAGAATCTTTTTTAAAAGGTAATAGATGAAAAAAATATTTGTACTTACTCTTTTGCTACTCGCTGCGTTTAGTGGCTGTAGTGACAACGATGCAACCATCACAAAATCAGAAAAAGATTTGCATAATGTCAAATGTATGCGTCTTGTCATTTTTCCACCAAACAAATTTTTAGAAACGACAATGAATAAGCTCTACAATTTTGATAAAAACTGCAGCTATAGACTTGAAATTTCCCAAAAAAGTGGCATTGTCTGTAACTCCAATCAAAATGCAGCGAGGAAAACACTCTCATATTTTCCATCAGGGTTTATTCGACTCGATTTATATAAAGGGTATAAAAATATCTACAGCTACTACAGGGATTTGACACATAAAACTACGAAAGAGGATGTTAAAGAAGCTTTTGAGAGTTTAAAAGAGAGTATAAATTAATCTTCCTCTTTCTCTTGTACAAAAGAGCTTGGACGAAGTTTTTTAAAAAATTTTACAAGCGTAGTGCTGACAATACCTCCACCAGGTAAAATCCAAAGTGCTGAGAGAAAAGTCATCTTTCCGATATCACCTATCTGCTCACCTGCTTTTTTATACTCTCTGTTTTTAATATGTTTGGGGATCTCTTTAGTCTCTTTGTACTCTTGCTTAAGTCCACGACCAATATTTTTACTGAATTTTTTAAATTTATGTATCATGTAAATTTAAAGGAGCGTAAAAATACACTCCTAACTATTGATTAATCTATACTTTCGTAAATTTCAACAGAAGGTCTACCTGCAAACCAATCCATAGGAGGCATATTTTCATGAGATTTTTTAAACGCATCACTTTGTGTATATGCCATAAAACTTTTCATATCTTCCCATACAGTCTCGATGATAAAAGTATTGTTCTCACCTGTCATTGGGTTTGATTGTGGTGCTAGCAAGTTCATTGCACTGCAACCTGCTTGGTCTTCAATATTGTGTTTTTTTACTACCTCTTTTAAGTGTGCAGTGTACTCTTCTTTAAACTCTTGTTTTACTGGAAATTTTGTAAAAACTGTTACCATTTTCTATCCTTTACTATTTTATTTGCAAGAATTGTAACACTTGTTTTTAAAAGGATGGATAACAGTTACACTTCTTTCATTCATGTACCATTCATGTACCGTGTATTGAATTTCCACTTTTATGCTCAAATACTCAAGACTAAAATAGAAAAATATCTAAAACTAAGAACTTTCAATACAAGGTGCTTCAATAAAAAACTCTCTTACTCTATCTCTGCTTCCCAACAAAAAATCCCCCTGCCATTCCAAGAGGAACTACCGTTGTAAAAAACAAAAATCTGTCACTTATTTCACTTGCAAACGCAGTAACAAGTGCCAAAAAGAGCATAAATGATGCCGCTGCGTTTAGTGATGCACTTACAAATACAAGTGCTAAAAGAGGCAAGACAATTCCCGCTATAAGTAAAGTTATAAAACGAATTTTCTTAATATTTCCAAAGTTTTCATTGAGCAATCTTTTTGTGCGTTGAAGTTGGTACTCATTCTCTTTAGCGTCAAGTGTTCTAATATCTTCATAAGAGAAGAACAGTTGTGCTACACCACCAAGCATTCCCATTGTCGTAAGGGGAATAATAGCCTCATGGATGCTTGATATACTACTTATAAACGCAACTAAAAAGAAACCAATGTAAGCAACACCAAAAAACTTAAAGTTTGTCGTAATTCTATTCCAAGATGGTCTCGCTTTGATGCGATAAATCATACTCTGTGCATAAATTCCGTAAATACCGATTCCAAGTGTTATAACCTCAACAAGTAAACGCAGTATATGTGGAAAATTAAAAACGTACATTGCAACAACAAGGGACATTAGTCCTGTAAATACTCCAAGTGCCAGAGCCTCACGAGAGAGCCACGAAGTTTTTATGTTTTTCATCGCAGTCATTGCCAAGAATGGACGACCAAGATGCAAGGCTGAGAGTGGTAAGCCAAGAGCGGCAGGAAGCATTACAAGCAGTGCCATTATCCAGTTTGTACTCTCAAATCCAAAGAGACTCATAAAATCACCCAAAAAGAGTGCCATAAAACCACCAAGTGAAATTTGAGTAAGTACCGTCATAAAAACAAGTGGTATCTCTTTATGTGCAGGTTTTAAGATGTGTTCATCCATCTCTTTCATATTCTCAGGAAGATTATCTGGCAGTGTATAACGCGTTGTAGAGTTTGTAATGCGTGCATCTGGTAAAAATGGCATATTTGCTTGCTCATCTATGTCACGGTTAAGCCACTCTTCTACATTTACGACCTCTATTTCAATAGCTCCAGCAGGACAAGCTTGCACACAAGCAGGAGATTGACCTTCATCAAGTCTCTCATGACACATATGACATTTTGTGACAATTTTACGCTCTTCATGAAATACAGGTACACCATAAGGGCAGTTCCAAGTACAATACTGACACCCTATACAAGTATCATCATCATGCACAACAATACCCGTTTCGGCAATTTTAATATAAGACTCAGTAGGACAACCACGAAGACACTCAGGGTCTATACAGTGATTACAGCTCATAGAGTTAAGCATCTGAGTAAACGCAGGAAATTCTCCACCTTCCATCTCACCTACACGACGCCATTTTATGTCTGCTGGGTTGTTGTTTTGTTCATTACAAGCAACCTCACAACAACGACACCCTACACAGGCAACGGCATCAAAGTGAAAACGGTATTGCTCACCCTCTTTCAGTGGCGGAATGTCGATAGAGTAAGAGCCACACTGCATATTTGTCTCAGCTTTGTGGTCTATAAAACTCTCTAAAGGTGTTTGCATATAATTCATCTCCATATATTAGTGATGAAATTATACTCTTCTTTTATGGGGATTGTAAGAAAATTATGTTTATTTTTTAGGCAAAAAATTATTGTATAATTAAAATATGTATAGACTGAATTTTAAAGACTACTTTTGCATTTCAAAATTTCTTGCACGCTTTGAGCAACGAGACGCTAATACATTAAATGTAAAACTACCCTACAATGACCCTCTAAAAAATATATCTGAACTTTATAAAAAATATGCAGAGGACGAAGATAGAGACTCTACACTTTATGAGTTTTTCAGACATACCAGAACTATTATACTTTGGCTTGTTTTTATTGCTATTATGGTTTTTTCTTTTGTAAGCATACAAAAAAGTGTAAACATTAAAATTTACCTTATTTTTGGGCTTGTCGTTCCTTTTGTCTATCTGCTTTATGTTGCATGGCAGACACTCTTTTACAAATTTCCAAACAAAGAGGAGAGTTCTTTAGTAGCTTTTTTTGCAAAAAAGTACCCTGAATATGACAAACGAGACACCCATGTCTTAAAAACATTCACTACACTTTTGCTCGTTGAAATGGGCATTGTTTATACTTTTAGCATTCTCTTAAGCACTATTTTTATCTTTTGGGCATACTCCATAGAATTTTACAGTGAGAGTAGCTATGCTTTTTTAGACCCTATTAAAATGTGGTTTGGCACTGCAGATAGTGCTGGACATGCAGTTTTACCACAACATTTTTTTGCCATTGCCATTACTCTGAGTATAGTTATTCTTTTACTATTAAAAAGTTTTATATGGTTTTTAGCAAAAAGAAATCTTCAAAAAGCCATAAAACAGGCACTACTACAAAAAGCACAACCTCTTTTACAAAAGTTTTCTCAAAGCGTTGCAATAGAGATTTCAAATAATGAAAAGAAAACTACAGAAAATTTTAAGATACAAAAAGGCAAATCGCAAAATATAGACCGCTCACAATATGACCTGCTTTTTTATCAGTTTGAGCTAGATGAAAAAGTTGTAGATATTTTAGAGTTGCAAAATGATAGTGATGTAGCTAACCTAAACGCAGCGTATTATAGTTTTGCTCTGTATGCACAAGAGCAAGAAGACAGTAAAACACTTAAAGAGTTACAAAATCTTGTCATTGTTGTAGCTTCTGCACAAACAATTCCAGACAATACTTTTAAAGGTGATATGCTTACAATATTGGAAACAGATAGAGTACGACAAATATGGGTAATACCTTTGGTTGAAAAAGATGGCGTTTTACAAAAAGCCTACAAGGGAGATTACCTCTATGAAGAGTGGCAAAAACAGATAAATGAGACTATAGGCGACTATAGGATAAGGTTATACAATGAAAAGTAACGCACCTACTTTTGCTTTTATAGGCAAACCAAACAACGGCAAAAGCAGCATGATTTCAGCGCTTACTTTTGATGACCGTATTGAAGTCTCTAAAAGTGTCGGAACTACAACAAAAGCACTACAGTATAGCTACTACTATAAACAAAAAGTGGTGTGTAACTTTTTTGATACACCAGGGTTTGAACAGGCGAAAAAGATTGTCTCTTTTATAAAAGCGCACGAGAGTGAATACTTTGGACATGGGGTACTCGATGCCTTTGTATCACAATACAGCGAAGATGCAAGAATGCAAAAAGATATTGAAATTATCCGTGCCGTGCTTGCGAGTGATTTCATAGTATTTGTCATAGATGTTTCACAACACTACAATCAAAATGTCATAGGCTATGAGTTTGAGATACTTCACTTTTTGAAAAAACCAGTCTTAATACTGCTAAACAAAATTCAAGAGCAGGACTACACACAAGAGTGGAAAGAGGCACTCTCTAGGTATAAACTGACAAATACTCACCCTATAAATCCACTTAACAGTAGTTATGAGAACATCGATACAATATATAAAAATCTCTATACCGTTGATGCAACACTCCAGCAAAAACAGTTTTTAGACCAACTTTTACACCTGCATAAAGTACATTACCAAGAGAAAAAGAGTTTGAGTGCCAAAGAGATTGCAGCAATGATAGTGGAGATTTTACAGTTTGAGTCTGTTGTTAAGTTCAAAGAAAAAGATGCAGATGAAACGCTTAAAGAGAGAGCACTGAAAAAGTACCAAAACGGCATTTATGCAATAGAGAAAAATAGTAAAACAAAAATAGAGCAAATATGGGGTTATTACCAAATAAAAGTGCTAGATGAGCGTGCCGAGATAGATGCAAAACAGAGTGTAAACTTAGGACTTACAAAAAATCGTTTAGCTCTCATTGGCGCTAGTGTAGGAGCCATAGGAAGTGGCGCGGCAGTCGCTCCCATAGCTCTTCTTGATGGTGGTATTTCTACTGCTGTTGCTGCAACTGTTGGGGGATTGATAGGGGCAAAAGCAGCCTATGCCATAGGCGAGAAATTTGGTTCGTATATTATTTCAAATCATAAAATCATCCATAAAATGGATGCAAAAAACTACAATGCTACATTTATTTTACTCAAGCGTTCCATTGAACATCTCTACCGTCTTATAAAACACGGTCATGCAAACAGAGAAGCTATAGTAATACCAAAAAATCCAGACTCTTGGCATTTTGGTACAGAGTGGAGTTTTCAAAAAGATGAAGAGAAAAAGATAGCTGCGTTTCATAACAGTATAGTCAAAGATGAAAATACCAAACAAGTTGAAGAAGAGCTATGTGAACTTATAGAGAAGGTGATTGAGCGAGAAATTAGCTAAATGTAAATTAAAATTACTCCAAATCCTCTTTATCCATCACAAAACCCACGACCAACAGGGCTATAACAAAAAGTGTAACCATACCTATAAAAAAGTAGTGCATTAT
>NZ_JALUKE010000204.1:6905-7630 GCF_027056685.1 Sulfurimonas sp. | reverse complement strand
TTTGATACAAAGTATTGGATACGACCAATATCGTTTGTAATGCGTGAAATAAGTTCGCCACTTCTATTTGTATACAAAAATGCCATATCAAGTGAAATCATTTTATGTAGAAGTATTTCACGAAAACGGGTTATGATGCTCTGCCCAATATACTCCATAAATACAGTTTGTATATATTTTCCAAGAGCCTTGGTGAGGTAGATGGCAATAAGCCCAAAAGGGATAATGTAAAGCATATCTTCTTGTTTTTTAATAAACATATCGTCCATCATTGGTTTCATGATTTGTGCCGTAGCCGCTGTTGAGATGACAATAAGAATACCACCAAAAATAACAAGCATATAGTAGAGTTTATACTCTTTTATATATGGCCAAAACCGTTTAATAATCTCTTTCAATATTGCTCCGATTAATCTAAGTGCGACATTTTACTATATATAATCTTACACAGAAATTTTAATTACAGGAGGTGCCATTTCTAAGTATCAGCAAAGAACTGATATAATAAGAAAAAAAATAATAAGGTATATTTTATGAAGAGTTCAATCGTTGAAAGTATCAAATCACTTCCTCCACTTTCTAAAACTATTTTAGACATTAACAGAGTCTATGCTGATGAGGAAGCGGGTGTTTCCGAACTTGCAAAAGTAATTGCACATGATCCTATGATAGTTGCAAATCTTCTTAAAAATGCAAACTCTCCTCTGTACAGTTTTGGAAAAGAG
>NZ_JALUKE010000204.1:0-6895 GCF_027056685.1 Sulfurimonas sp. | reverse complement strand
GAGTATGACACGCTCGATTGCTCTTGGAAATTCTGTGCGAAAACTACTTAATGTAGATATGCAGCCTTATGGTATTACTAGTGAAAAGTTTGCTGAAGTTTCTGAAATGCAAGCGACTTTGATGCTGAAATGGTATGAAAAAGTAGATGCACAAAAGGCTGATGATTTGTATCTTGCAGCATTTTTGCAAGAGACAGGAAAAATATTAATTGCGAGTGATATTATTCAAGAAGATGAAGATGTGAGTTTTAAAGCTGAAGTTGAGTTTTCAAATAATCTTGCACAGTTAGAAAAATCCTATGTTGATGTAAGTAGCTCCGAAGTAACTGCAGAAGTATTTCATCACTGGGGATTTGATGAAAAATTTATAGATATGATTCGCTATTCAGATACTCCTATAGCAGCACCACAAGATGTTGCAGAGTATGCTACTGCCTTAAATATTGTAAAAACAATTTTACCTATAAATAAGCCATTTTCAGAGCAGGCAATTAACTTTGGTTTGAGAAAAGCTCGTGATGCTGGGTATGATTATGAGATGCTTGAAGATGTTATTGATGATATGCTTGATGTAGTTGAGGATTCTCATGAGTAAGGTTGTTACAGTTATAGATACATTTGGGTTCTTTTTTAGAAGTTTTTATGCGCTGCCACAGCATCTGCGTACTAAAGATGGTTTTCCTACGGGACTTTTAACTGGTTTTACAAATTTTATTGCAACCTTAGATAAAGACCATAGTAGTGATTACATTATTTTTGCTATTGATTCTAAAGGAGATACTTTTAGAAATGAGATAGATGTAAATTACAAAGCAAATCGTCAGGCACCACCACCAGAACTGACACAACAACTTCCTGTTGCAATAGAGTGGATAAATAAGATGGGCTACAAAACACTTGGAAAAGTTGGCTTTGAAGCAGATGATATGATAGCAACTGTGGTCAATTGTGCAAAAAAACAGGGCTATAAAGTTCGTGTTGTATCGCATGACAAAGACCTCTATCAGCTTATAGATGATGATAAAGTTGTCATAGTTGATGCAATTAAACGCAAGTATGTAAATGAAAAAGCCTGTTATGATAAATATGGTGTGACACCTGAACAGTTTATTGATTATCAGTCTATTTTAGGTGACAGTGCCGATAATGTCCCAGGAGTGAAGGGCATAGGAAAAGTGGGTGCAGAGAAATTACTTAAAGAGTATGAAACCCTCGATAATGTTTATGAGCATATTGATGAAATTAAAGGTGCAATGCAGAAGAAGCTTATAGCTTCAAAAGAGCAAGCATATATGTCAAAAGAGCTTGTAACGCTTGATCCAAATGTTTTTTCTTGTGATGAGTTTGATTTTGAAGAGTATAAAATGGATGTTGAAAATCCATTTTTAAATATTTATGATGAGCTTGTACAGTATGAGCAAAACGCAGTACTTCGTTCACTTCATGCGAAAAATCTTGTAAGTGATGCAAAGAGAGAAGGGGCACAAAAGGCACAAGAGGTGTGTACGCAAGAAAATAAAAAACTTGCATTTAAAGCGACACTTCTTACAGACGAAAAAGAGTTAAACGCAGTACTTGCTCAGCTTAAGCCTGAAACAATTGTTGCGTTTGATACAGAGACAACTGGTCTTGATTATTTTGGCGACAGACTTGTCGGTTTTAGTTTTTGTATGGGTGATGATGAAGCTTACTATGTACCATTTGGACACTTCTATCTGGGTGTTGAAAAACAGATTAGTCATGAAGCGGCAAAAGAGGCAATGCGTAAAATATTTGCTTCTCGTGTAGTAGGACATAACATTAAGTTTGACCTGCATTTCGTATCGCGTTTTTTAGAAGATGACACATTGCCAATCTACTGTGACAGTATGATTTTAGCGTGGCTTATTAACCCTGAATCGGCACTCTCATTGGATAAGCTTGCAGATAAACTGCTTGGACATAATATGGTTGCGTTTAAAGATACTGTAAAAAAAGGAGAAAACTTCTCTAGCGTTGCGCTTGGTGATGCCTGCGTTTATGCAGCTGAAGATGCTTTTATCACTTTGAAACTTTACAAACTCTTTTTGCAAAAGTTGGAACTTCAAGATGCAAAACATCTTATAGATGAAGCACGAGAAGTAGAAATTCCATTTATAAAAACACTTTTAAAGATGGAAAAAGAGGGCATAGAGGTCGATACAGAATTTTTTGAGCAGTTCTTGGTTGAGGTGAAGAAAACATTAGAAGATCTTACAAAAAGTATTTATGAGTTTGCAGGAAGTGAGTTTAACATTAACTCTACAAAACAGCTTGGTGTTGTACTTTTTGAGACACTTGGATTGCCTGTTGGTAAAAAGACAAAGACGGGCTACTCTACAGATGAAAAGGTACTAAGCTCATTAAAAGATAAGCATCCAATCATAGCCAAACTCTTAGAGTACCGAGAGGTGCATAAACTTTACTCGACATATATTGACCCGCTCTTAAAACTAGCAAATGCAAATGAAACGCATAGAATTCATACCTCTTTTGTTCAAACAGGAACAGCAACAGGACGACTAAGCTCAAAAAATCCAAACTTGCAAAATATTCCAACACGAACACCACTTGGTGCTAAAATTCGTCAAGGGTTTATTGCAGGAGAGGGAAAAAAGCTTATTGGTATTGATTATTCACAGATAGAGCTGCGTTTGTTGGCACACTTTTCTCAAGATACGGTGTTAGTAGATGCCTTTAAACACGATAAAGACATTCATCTCCAAACTGCTATTATTCTCTTTGGTGAAGAGGATGCAAAAGCAAAAAGAAGCATAGCCAAAACTGTAAACTTTGGACTACTTTATGGAATGGGACAGAAAAAACTCTCTGATACTTTGGGTATAACAACAAAAGAGGCAAAAGCAATTATAGAGAAGTATTTTGAATCTTTTCCTACAGTTAAAAGCTATTTTCGCTCTATTGTTGAGAGTTCAAAAGAGAAAGGCTACATTGAGACACTACTTAAACGCAGACGCTATTTTGACTATGAAAATGCAACACCAATGTTTCGTGCTGCTTATGAGCGAGAGTCTGTAAACTCTGTTTTTCAAGGGAGTGCATCAGACCTTATAAAACTAAGTATGAATAAAATTCATAGAATCATAGAAGATGAAAACCTTAAAGCAAAAATGTTGCTACAGATTCATGATGAATTGATTTTTGAAGTGGAAGAGAGTGATGCTGATATGCTTGGTACGAAGTTTCGAGATATTATGCAGAGTATTATGGCATTAAATGTTCCGCTAAAAGCGAGCTTAAATATTGGTGACAACTGGAGTGAGCTGAAGTAATGCTCACTATTTAGTGAAGATTATTTTGCCAAAGGGAGTGGATTTGGCTTACTAAAGTAGTAGCCTTGAGAGTAGTCAACACCAAGTCTTATCATAATATTTTGAATCTCTTTTTTATGTACAAATTCTGCTATACACGGAATATTTGCATTTTTTGCAAAAAAGACAATGGCTTTTGTAATTTCGTAACTTTTTTTATTCGTATCAATATCTTTGATGTATTTTGCATCAATTTTTAGAAAGTCAATTTCTAATTCTAAAATTCTCTCAAAGTTAGAGTACTCAGTGCCAAAATCATCTATGGCAATAGCGTACCCCTCTTTTTTTAAGGCAGAAAGTTGTGCGATGTGATTCTTTTTACCGCTTGCACTAATGCCCTCAAGTATCTCTAAAATAACTCTTTTAGGCTCTATCTTGTACTCTTTAGATTTTATTTGTAAGTAGTCCAAAATATAGTGTCGTATAAGGTCATCTTCGGTGAGATTTATAGAAAAAGTATAGTCATTTTTGGACATCATCTTAAAACTTTTATCTATCATGACTTTTGTAATCTCTGGTAAAAGACCAGAGAGACGAGCTGGTTCTATAAAATTGTATGGTGAGAGAATTTTACCATTTTGTTCTATTCTCGCGAGCGATTCAAATTTGATTATCTCTCGTGTTTTGTTATTTCTAATACCTTGAAAATAGGGAATAATTTCATTGTGCTGTAGGGCATGGTGCAAAATGTTGTTAGATTCTATAAAAGATTTTCTTTTGTTATGTGCTACAAGCTCTTCATCTGTGTTAAATATATGCAGAGAATTTTTTCCCCTTTGTTTTGCCTGTTTGAGGGCAATCACTGCGTTTATGTAGAGATCTTTTATTCCTTTTGCTGCAGCATATGTAAAAGTGATATTGAGTGTAATACCATCGACAATAATCTCTTGGGAATAAAAGAATTTTTTTATTTGAGAAACTTTTTGTCCAATATCTTCATTTTTATTCAAGATAAGTGCAAATTTATCTGCTTCAAGTTTACAAACTGTAGGAGACTCTAATTGATCTTGAAAAATTTTTGCTATTTTAGCAAGAAGTTTATCTCCGATGTTAAATCCATAAGTATTATTTACATAGCTAAAATTATTTATATCAAAAAGAAGAAGGCTCTTTTCTTCATTGTTTACAAGCATCTCATCGAGATGTCTTTTGTTATGTAGTCCTGTTAAATCATCATAGTAGAGCATATGTTGGATTTTTTCTTCAATCTTTCTATTTTTTAAGACAATATTGACCAAAAATGCAGCAGTTTGCAAAACTTTTTTGTGAAAAGGTGCCGGCATGCGATGCTCAAACGAAGAGAGTGCAAAAGTACCTATTACTTGAGCCTCTTCATTTATGACAGGTACAGACCAGCAAGAGCAGAGGTTGAAATCATAAGCAACCTTTCGTAAATCTGCCCATCTTTTATCTTTAAATGTATTGAGTACATATTGGGGCTTTTTATGAAAAATGGCACTTCCACAAGAACCTCCTCCCTCACCAGGCATAAGATTTGCAAGTGCCTTAATACCACTTGCAGGAATCGAAGGGGCAGACAATACATTCATACGATTTGTTTTTTTGTCTAGGATCATGATAGATGCAACAGAATTTGGAAGTAGGTTTTCTACTAAAAGACAAAGATTTTGCAAAGTATTATCATCATCATGATTAAGAGAAAGTTTATGGAGTATATCTGCTTGAATATTGAGAATTTTTTCATACTCATCAGGCGTTATAGGAAGCTCTTGTAAGGAAATATCACTCATATTTTCGCAGGCAACTATTTCGTCCATTGTTTTACAAAACTCCTATTTTAAATGCCATATTTTAACATATTTTGTGTAGACATAAACTTAATTTTTTGATTTATATCAAGGTTTTGTGATTTTATAGAGAAAACTAAAAATCTCTGCAACTGCCTTATACATCTCAGGTGGAACCTCTGCATCTAGCTCTACTTTTGAAAGAAGTTCTACTAGGTCTTCATCTTTTTTGAGCCTTACATCATTTTCTTTTGCTATTTGTATGATTTTTTGAGCAGTTCTTCCCTCTCCTTTGGCTATAACTTTTGGAGCGTTGTTTTTGTCATTGTCATATTGTAGTGCTACTGCTTTTTCTTTCATACTTTTACCTCAAAACCCATTGCCAGGTTCTCATTAGCAGCTGTATCATAAAGCTGTTGCTTTTTTGTTACAAATCTTATCTCTTTTGTTGTTATTGCTGCGTTTGAGAGTTGCTTTTTAAGCATTTGTAAATTTTCTAAAATGCTCTTTTTTAGCACTTCACTTTGTGTTGTGATGTATATGCTGAGTTGATTTTTTTCAAAAAGAGCTAATCTTAAATCGAGCGCACCATGCTCTTTCAACTCCAGATGAATATCACAAAGATAGTGCTTCTTTTGAAGTTTTTTTATGCTGATTTGCCCCTCTTCTAAAGCATCCCAAGCGTAGGGAATGTATATGGATGCTGCGTTTGAGAGATGTGAGAGCAGTTGATGATAATCTATAGTGAGTGTGAGTTTGTCTATATGCTTTAAAATCTCTTGTGAGTTTGGAGTTGTTACTGCGTTTGAGAGTTTGTCATGTGTTTGCAAAAGGAGTGCTTTTAGATCTTTAGAAAAAAGTTCTTTTGGATTTTCACCATTTTTTATTTGATTTTCTAAAAAAACTCCTGATTTTTTCAATTTACTCTGCAGCTCTTTTGGTTCTATCTCTTTGATATTTGTGAGTAGGTTTTGTAGTGTCTTTTCCAGTTGCGTCTGTTTTGTGTCGTGTTTTAAAAGTACGAGTAAGTTTTTTATATTGAGCGCTGCGTTTGAGAGAGATTTGAGTGTAGGGTTGTTTTTTAGAAGTTCTAAAAGAGCTCTGTTTTGTGCATCATTGGCATTGCTACTCTCTTTTAAAAGCATTTTAAGAATAGAGTTTAAATCTTTTACTCCTCCAAGTTGTTGTAATTGTGTAGGAGAGGCATCTTTGAGTGCGATTGCAAGTGCTTTATTTGTAGTAGGTAACAATAATTTTAAGTTTTTGTCTGCGTTTGGAGTCAGTTTTATCATAGCTAGAGTTTAGCATACTTTAGTATAATACACAAAAAAATAAGAGATAAGATATGAATGAAAAAATAGAAAATATATTGACAACATGGCACAAACACTTTGAAGATGAAGCAAACCAGTACTCGGAGTTTGAAGCTTCCGATGTTGAGTATTTTGTAGGCTGTATGCTTTACAATCACTTTGCATTTTCAAAAGCACACCACAATTTAAAAACTATGGATTTAAGTTATGACTTTTTGTCCTCTTGTGGGGAATACTATGAAGATTTTGAAAAAGAGATAGCTTCCATAAACTTTGAAAATGAGGAGCAAGCTTTAGCATTTTTGCATGAGTACATTCAAACTTCAAAAGCCAAATATACAAAGCCAGAACTCTATCTGCTTGAGAGAATGGAGTACCATGTAAACGCAATGGCTGAAAGATACACTAAGGATGTGGAAGTGAAAAAAGTTGACTTTGAAAATCCACTCTTAAAAAAATAGTATGAAAAAGTATCTTATAAGTG
>NZ_JALUKE010000203.1 GCF_027056685.1 Sulfurimonas sp. | reverse complement strand
TTTCAAGTCGATGTGACTATTAAAGTGGTTGAAGATGATAAATCAATTCAATATATTGCAAAAGAGAATGGTTATATTGCCTTTGAAAATAATACTTACTTGATAAAAACAGAAGTAGATGTTGGTGAGATAAGTTTTAAAACAACTGGTTCGATTGAAAGCGGTGTTGATTCTGATGTAAATATTTTTGTAACTGAAGCTGATGCCATTAAAGATGCCATTGGCTCTGGTATGACTGTTGAGGTTAGTGAAATTGACATTGATGGAAATGTTGGTTCACATGCAAAAGTCATTGCTAAAAAAGCGAAGATTGGCGGGCAGACTCATAAGAGTGCTATGATACGCGCTGATGATGTGGAAATTCATGTTCACAAGGGTAAGGCTTATGGTAAAAAAATTTTTGTTGATCGTCTTGAACATGGGGAGATTGATGGGAATGAAGTACATGTAAATCAGGCTTTAGGTGGACATATTCGTGCAAAAGAGGTGACAATAAATGTCTGTTCTTCACATGTGCATGTAACAGCTTCAAGGCTTATAGAGGTAAAAAAGCTTATAGGGAGTGAGAATAGTTTTACTATTGATCCACTGCTAAAAAAAGATGAACAAAATGGTTTAAAAGAGAATTCTAAGCAGATAAAAGAGTTACAGTATGAGCTAAAAAGTATAAAAAAAGATGTGCAGCAGTACACAACTTTTGTTAAAGAAGGAACTCCTGCATTTATAGAGATAAAAAAGCGTTTGATTCATTACAAAAAAAATGGTGTGAAAATGCCTGAGAGTTTTGTAAAAAAATATAAGCAGTTTCAAAAAATGCAGGAAAAACTCAAAGAATTGACAGCACAAAGTGATGTAGTGCAAGATAAATTAAATCTACTTACGACAAGAACTGCTTCATTTCAAGACAACATTTTTGATGCAAGAGTGATAATGAGAGATACATGGAAAGGATACAACATAATTAAATTTAAACTTGTTGACCCTCCTATGGAGATTGTTTACAAGCCGATGGAACATTCAAACGAGCATGTGTTTGGTTTGGTACAACTTGATGATGACGAGTATGCGATTCGTCCTATGAAAGAGGAGTAAAAGTGATAGTTGGATTAAATGGTAAGATAGTACATAAAGAGCCTTCTTTTGTCCATATTGATGTTAATGGTGTTGTTTATGAGGTCTTCATTTCATTACATACTTTTTCTGCTCTTGGCAGTGAGAGAGTTTCACTCTATACAAGGCATATAATTCGTGAAGATGCACAGTTGCTTTTTGGATTTTTAGAGATGAGTGAAAAAAAACTCTTTGAGCGCCTTATAAAAATAAGCGGCGTAGGTCCAAAAGTTGCCATGGCAATATGTTCTACCTATACACCAACGCAATTTGCAACGGTTATAAACAATAAAGATATGAACGGTGTAAAAAAAGTTCCAGGAATTGGACCTAAAAGTGCAGGGCGTATCTTAGTAGAGTTGAATGGCTTTGATGCAGAAATACTTACTGGAGTAGAGAGCTCTTCAGGCTCTTTGGCATATAGCCAAGCAAGTGAAGCATTAGAGGCATTAGGATTTAAAAAAGATAAAATAGCAAAAGCATTAAGTGCATGTGAGGGCGAAGATACAGCTTCACTTGTCAAAGGTGCATTAAAACTACTACAAACAATTTAAGAAGGAAAAAAATATTGAAATTAACTATACTATTTGGTGGTGCAAGTTTTGAGCATGAAATTAGCATTGTCAGTGCAATAACGATTAAAGAGAAGCTTGCTTCTTTTGATTTAACATTTATATTTTGTGATACAGACCATTCGTTTTATCTTATAGATACATCAAAAATGAAAGCAAAAACATTCTCAAGTGGTGAGCATAAAAAGATGCCTCAACTTACTCTTGAAAAAGGGTGCTTTATGCAAAAAGGTATGTTTTCAAAGAGTGAATACAAGAGTGTGGTACTTAATCTTATTCATGGTGCAGATGGTGAAGATGGAACAGTAGCTGCATTATTGGACTTTTATGGTGTTGATTACATTGGACCAAGAAAAGATGCTTGTACTTTTTCGTATGATAAAAGATATACAAAGTATTTGTGTGATGCAATTGGTGTAAAAAGTGTAAAGTATGAAGTTTTACACAAAAATGAGGCGGCAAATATTGAGACTCCTTACCCTATTATCATAAAACCTTCTCGACTTGGAAGCTCTATTGGTGTGAGTATTGTAAAAGAGGAGAGTGAACTTGACTATGCTTTAGATGTTGCGTTTGAATTTGATAGTACAGTGATAGTTGAGCCATTTTTAGAGGGTGTAAAAGAGTACAATCTTGCAGGATACTATGCCCAAAACAAAATGCACTTTTCAATTGTGGAAGAGCCTCATAAAGAGGAGTTTTTAGATTTTGAAAAAAAATATATGGACTTTTCAAGAAGCGAGCAGGTTTTAAGTGCTAATATAGAAGAGGAACTTACAGCACGGCTAAAATCAAATTTTCAAAGAGTTTATAGCGGTCTTTTTGAGGGTGCATTAATTCGTTGTGACTTCTTTGTTTATAATGATGAAGTATTGCTTAATGAGATAAATCCTATACCTGGTTCAATGGCAAATTATCTTTTTGAAGATTTTATACAAGCCATAGAATCACTCTCTCAATCACTCCCTAAAAGAGAGCAAATAAAAACTAATTATGAGTATATTCACTCCATTTCTAAGGCGAAAGGGAAGTAAATATGGCACAGAAATCCATTGTGTACTGTGGCGAAAATATTGATATAAGTTATGAAATTGTCAATCCAAATGCGAAGATTGATTTTGTCATTTTACATGGTTGGGGAAGCAATAAAAATCTTATGAAACAGTTTTTCTCTCCATATATGAAGGGATTTAGACATATTTATATTGATCTTCCCGGCTTTGGAAATTCAACTGCTTGTTGTGCCATGCAGACAAAAGATGTGGTAGATATTGTAAGAATTTTTTTGCAAGAGATAGATGCTTCTTCTAATATTGTGCTAGGACACTCTTTTGGTGGTAAGGTCGCTCTTTTGTTGGAGCCAAAACTTTTAGTACTTGTGGCAAGTGCTGGCATATATGTGCCAAAGAGTTTTACCATAAAGGCAAAAATAGCTGCGTTTAAACTCCTTAAACTTTTTGGTTTAAGTAAATTTCGCTCTCTTTTGGTAGCTGATGATGCAAAAGAGTTGAGTGAAGATATGTACATAACTTTTAAAAATGTGGTGAATGAAGATTTTACTCAAGAGTTTGCCTCCTTTTCTGGGAAAGCCTTGCTTTTTTGGGGACGAGAAGATTCTGCTACGCCACTGAGTTTGGCACAAAAGATTCACTCGCTTATAAAAAATTCTGAGCTCTATGTTTATGATGGAGACCATTACTTTTTTATGAACAATGCAGAAGATATAGCAAAAAAAATAGAAAAAACTTTTTTCACTTTAGGAGAGTAGATGCAAAATTATCAACTTCTGGCTGCGTTTGTAACAAATGTCGTATTTGTTATGTTACTTGGATGGTATCTTATTACTAATCTGCAGTGGTATGACTATAAGATAGAGAGAGTCATTTTTAAACATCACAAACCTTATTGGCATATTCTTTACTTTATTATTCCATTCGTTGCTTACTATACTACTGGAAAATATTTTATTATCTTTTTTATTTTTGCTTTTTTACCTGCTATTTTTGTCTGGTATAAAAAACTCGATAAAAAACTTGTACTTACTTGGCGTGTAAAACGATTTCTCATTCTTTTAGTTTCGCTTACGCTTTTTCAAGATATTTTATGTACCTTAAAAGAGGGATGTGCGACCTATGGCGTTTTACTCCCTTTAGCTATTGCCTATATTGGAAGTACACTTATAGAGAAGTATCTTTTTACTATTTATAAAAAAGAGGCAAAGAAAAAGCTAAAAAGTATGCAAGATTTACAGATAATTTGCATAACAGGGAGCTATGGAAAGACAAGTATAAAAAACTTTGTAGCACAAATTTTGTCAGAGAAGTTTAGCGTTTATGCAACGCCACGAAGTGTGAATACTTTAGGTGGTATAGTGGCTGATGTGAACAATAATCTTCAAGAAAATACTCAGATTTATGTGTGTGAAGCTGGAGCTAGAGAGACGGGTGACATAGAAATAATTACAAAATTTTTAGAGCCACAGACCGTAGTTGTTGGTCGGGTTGGTGAAGCCCATATTGAGTACTTTAAGTCACTGCATAACATCATTACTACGAAGCTTGAAATTATAAAATCTCCTCGCCTACAAAGAGCCTTTGTGCATACCTCTGTAACAGATGAACCCCATGAAAAAGTAACATTTTTTGGTGATGAAATAAGTGATGTAGAGGCAACACTTGATGGGACTGCGTTTAAGCTTAGCATAGATGATGAGATTTATGAGCTTCATACAAATATACTTGGCAGATTCCAGACGATGAATATTGCTGTAGCTGTAAGAGTGGCAAAAGCCTTTGGAATGACTCATAAAGAGATTGTAAACGCAGTCAAAAAGCTTGAACCTGTAGAGCATAGACTGCAACTCATAAAAGCAGGTGGAAAAATTATTCTCGATGATGGATATAATGGAAACATTGATGGTATGTTAGAGGGCATTCGACTCTGTTCTTTACATGACGGTCGCAAGGTAATTGTCACTCCAGGGCTTGTCGAGAGTACAAAAGAGTTAAATTTACAACTCATAAAAGCTATAAATGATGTTTTTGACATTGTTATAGTAACAGGCGCACTCAATGCAGAACTTTTTAATAAAAACCTAAAAGTTAAAAATAAAATAATGCTCTCTGATAAATCTGCAATGGTCGATGTTCTTGCAAATCAGACGAATTCGGGAGATATTATCCTTTTTGCGAATGATGCACCGAATTTTATATAATAACAGAAATTATTAAGCTTAGTTTGTTTACAATTACTCATCTTAGAAAAAAAGGGTCGAAAATGAAAAAATTGTTAGTAAGTTTAGCAGCTGTTGCTGCATTAAGTACGGGTGCATTTGCTACGGTAAATAGCCAAACAGGTTGTGGTCTTGGTGCAATGATTATTAAAGATGATTCATCTGCTGTTATGTTAGCGCTTCAAGCTACTACAAATGGTACTTCAATGAACCAAACTTTTGGTATTACTTCTGGTACATTGGGATGTAAAAAGACTAAACTTGTTATGAATGAGAGAGCGTCAGAATTTGTTGCTTCAAATATGGATATTTTAGCAAAAGAGATAGCAGTTGGTCACGGTGAGTCTTTGGATGCTTTAGATGAACTTTTAAAAGTAAGTGATAAAGTGGCTTTCAATGCGGCACTTCAAGCAAATTACAATAAAATTTATAGTTCTAAATCAGTTAAAATGGCTGATGTTTTAGATAATATTTCTACAACTGCATTATAAGTTTATATCACACAGGAACTTCCCTGTGTGACAAAGCTCTCTTCAACATAAGGTTTCAGTATTAATTTTTTAAAAATAACTCTTTTTATACTTTTTAGCACACAGCTTTTTTGTGCAACAGGTGTTCAAAATTATAAAAATAGAGCAGAACAACTACAACTCTCAAAAAAACATTATTGGCATATCTTATTGCATATGAATGGTGGTAGTAGTGAGATAGATGATCCAAATTTCTTTTTTGCAATAGATGGTGCGACTAATCCCTCAAGTGAACTAAACGCAACACTTGATGCCTTTTTCTCACCACAAAAAAAGGATGATAATTCAAGCATATGTAAATTTCCTGCACGCTATGCTTGGTTAAAAGAGCAGCTCAAAGCCACTAATTTTCCAAAAGCAAATTGTGTAGAGTATGAGAAGATTTTTAAAAGAGTTGATCCAAAATCTACTACTTTAGTTTTTCCTGCTGCACATATTAACTCTCCAGCTTCTATGTTTGGGCATACATTTTTACGCATAAACTCTTCTTATCACTCTAAGCTGCTCTCTTATGCTGTTAATTATGCTGCAGATGCAGATGAAACGAAAGAAAATGGCATACTCTTTGCAATAAAAGGGCTCACCGGTGGCTACTATGGAATGTATTCTCTGCTTCCTTACTACGATAAACTAAAAGAGTATAGAGATTCTGAGCAGAGAGATATTTGGGAATATGATTTAAACCTTACACAAAAAGAGACTGTGCGTATGTTTAGGCATATTTGGGAGTTAAACGGAACACATTCATATTACTATTTTTTTACTCAAAACTGTTCTTATAATATGCTTTGGTTACTCGAGGCAGCTCGTCCAACTCTTGATTTGCGTTCAAAATTTACTTATCAGGTGATTCCTTTGGAAACGGTTCATGTAGTAAAAAATGCAGGAATAGTTACTTCTTACAATTATCGTCCCTCAAAAAGAACGAAGCTTCTAAAATATGAGAATTTAATAGATAATAAATATGTTTATTTACCTGTAAAACTTGTGAATGGTTTGATGAAGGCAAAAAATATAGATGCAAATAAAAGTATAAATATAACGCAAAAACAGTATATTTTAGAAGCTGCCATTGAGTATTTAGAGTATCAATATAGTAGAGAGAAAGTAAAAAAAGAGGATTATCTTGAGCGTTTTCATGAGCTAACAACACAAAGAGCAAAGCTGGGCATTGGCAAATCACTCCAAATAAAAACACCATCTAACCCAGTAAATGGGCACCGTGCAGTTCGTGTGCAAGCAGGAGTGGGAGTAAGAGATTCTAAGCTTATTAGTTTTCTTGGTTTTCGTCCTGCTTATCATGGTTTAGAAGATAGTAACTACGGGTTTTTAAGAGGAACACAAATAGAATTTTTAAATTTATTAGCTTCATATAGAGAAAATACAATGAAAATTGAAGATGCTACAATCATCTCTATAGTCTCTTTAGCCCAAAGAAGTGAATTTTTTAAAAGCTTTTCATGGCGAACAAAAATAGGGTGGGACAATGACTATCTCACGACAAAACCTACTTTTGATTTTACTATCGGAGCAGGGTATAGTTGGGGTAATAAAATGGGTTATCTCTACTTTTTACTAGATCCACTTTTATATATACAAAATCAACCCGTTAGTGGGCTAGGTGGTACTATTGGGTTTAAAATTGATAAATTTAAAAATTTGAATACAAATGTAGAGTTTAGACAAAGGTACTATGACAATGGTAGGAAGCAGTTACTCATAAATGCACTGCAAGGAGTAAGAGTATCTAAAAATAGCCAAATCGTGTTAAAATACGACTATAAAGAGAAACTCAAAGCAAAGAAGATGCAAAGTGAACAGACTTTTAGGCTTATGTTTAAATACTATTTTTAATTATAGAGGTGGAAGTGTTTGAAATTTATAGATAATATTACAAAATATGTCTCCTATCTGACAGCGTTTATATTGGCTTCTTTAGTGCTTTTAGTTGTTTTTGATGCAACAAGTCGTTATCTTTTTTCAGCAGGTTCTACTGCTCTACAAGAGTTGGAGTGGCACTTTTTTGATGTGGTTATTTTGTTGAGTATTGCATATACTTTGCGAAATAATGCTCATGTTCGTGTAGATATTTTTTATGAAAAGTTCTCACCAAAACTAAAGGCACTTATAAATATTTTCTCATTTGTTTTTTTTGTGCTTCCTCTCTCATTTCTTATTATTTACATCGGTATTGGGTTTGTGGAACTTAGTTTTGTTCAGCATGAGGCTTCGAGTGATCCAGGTGGATTGAAATACCGTTGGATAGTAAAATCATTGATGCCTTTAGCTTTTATACTTTTAGCAATGCAGGCCTTTAAAGAGCTTTGGAGTGATATAAAAAGGTTTAGAGAATTATGATAGCTTTAGTAATGTTTGTGGTAGCACTTATGCTCCTTTTGTTTGGTATTCCTGTTGCCTTTGCCTTTGGTGGCGTTGCTATGATGTTTGCCTTTTTTATTCCTGACATTGGCTTAGAAGTTTTCAATATTTTGCCATTTCGTATTTATGGAATTATGAGTAACACTACGCTTATGGCTGTGCCACTCTTCATTATGATGGGTCTAATTTTAGAAAAATCTGGGATGGCAGAGAAACTTTTAATGTCTATGAGCGCGCTTTTTAAAGGTGTTCGTGGTGGACTTGGTGTAAGTGTGGTTCTTGTTGGTGCTATTCTTGCTGCTTCTACTGGTATCGTTTCAGCTTCTGTTGTTATGATGAGTGTTATTGCTCTGCCACTTATGCTAAATGCAGGTTACAATAAAGGTCTGGCTTCTGGAACGATTGCTGCGAGTGGTACGCTTGGACAGATTATTCCACCCTCTATCATCTTAATCGTTTTAGGTGATGTAATGAGTGTAAGCGTCGGTGATCTGTTTATGGGTGCAGTGCTTCCTGGACTTATACTTGTTTCACTTTATATCACCTACATACTTATTCGAGCCTATATAAAAAAAGAGGACGCTCCTGCCATTGTAAGTGAAGAGAAGGTGACTTTTAGCTCTGTTTTATATGCCATTGTCCCTCCAATGCTTTTGATGTTGGCAGTTTTAGGGAGTATTTTTGCAGGTATTGCTTCACCTACTGAGTCAGCTGCGTTTGGTGTTATTGGTGGTGTGATACTCTCTGCGTTTAATAAAACACTTAACTTTGAGATGATAAAGTATGCCCTTTTTGAGACGATGAAGCTTACGGGAATGATATTTATGATACTCATTGGTGCGACTGCGTTTAGTCTTGTTTTTAATGAGTTGGGTGGAACGGATTTAATACTTGACTTTTTCTCAAATGACATTGGAAATGTTTGGGTCTTTATTGGCGTGGCGATGTTTAGTATTTTTATACTTGGCTTTTTTATAGATTTTATAGAGATAAGTTTTATCATTGTTCCCATTTTAGTTCCTGTTATGTCTGCGTTTGGAATTGACCCTATTTGGTTTGGCGTGCTTATAGCTATGAATTTACAAGCTTCATTTTTAACGCCACCTTTTGGACTTTCACTCTTTTTTCTCAAAGGTGCAGCGGGAAATAGTGTCTCAACTATGGATATTTACAAGGGTATTATTCCCTTTATATTGTTACAACTTGTAGGTTTAGGAGTTGTTATTCTATTTCCAGATTTAGTATTTGCATTTTTATAGGAGGAAGTGATGGAAAATATACTCTATGCCCCATGGCGCGATGAATATGTTACACATGAAAAAATTGAAGGATGCATTTTTTGTTACATATATTCACATGCAGATGAAGATGAAAAACTTCATGTTTTATATAGAGCTAAAAATTGTTTTATAGTGATGAATAAATACCCATACACCCCAGGGCATTTTATGATTATTCCAAATATGCATACTGATAAGCTTGAAGAGCTTCCTGCCGAGACTTGGCTCGAGATGTCAACACTTGCACAAAAATGTGTACGCCTTTTAAAAGAGGGATTCGGTGCAAAGGGTGTTAATATTGGGATGAATCTTGGTGGGGCTGCAGGAGCTGGAATTGCAGAACATATTCATATGCATTTGGTTCCCCGTTGGGAACGAGATACAAATTTCATTACTTCTATAGCTCAAACACGAGTATATTCAACAGATTTTGAAAAAATATATAAAAAACTCAAAAGTTTGATTCCTAAATATATATAAATTTACTAGAATTGATGTATACTAAAAGAAAATAAAGGATATGAAAATGACAGATGCGGTTATTAAAGAATTGGCTGTTAGAAAAGCTGAAATTGAAAAAGAGTTAGAGTTACTTTTTAAAGCAAATATGAAAATTACTGATTGGGATGTTCCTGAAGGTGATGATAGTGAAGCAGCTGATATTATTTTAAATATTATGGATAAAAAGCTTCAAGAACTTCGTGCAGCAGCAAAAGCTGGAAAATATAAAAATTATTAAAACAAACAATACAAAGGACAAACAATGAGTGCACATAAACATAGAGAACATCTGCAAAGAATCAAAGAGGCCGTTGTTAAATCAGATAAGTTGGATGAAAATCAGAAAAGTGATAGCGTAAAACGCATAGAAGAGTGGGTTGAAGAAGATAAAGCTTTTGGCTTACTCAAAGAGGAATTGCTCAATATTAGTGAGTATTTTGAAGTACTTTTTGCAGAACTTGGTTTAAGTAAATAGGTAAAAAATATATATGGCAAATAGATTAAGGATAACAATTGTTGGAGGAATATTACTTAGCATAGTTGGGAGTATAGGTTATATTTACTCTTCAAGAGTTATTGATGAGCTTAAAGATGGTATCTATTTGCAAACAGTAAGAAAGTTATCCTCGAATTTTGAAAAGAGTATAGAAACTAAGAAAAAAGAACTTGCAGTAGCAACTGCAATAATGGCTCAGTCCTCTTCGCAAAATGGAGACAGAGTTTCTCTTAGCTTAAAAAAATATTCTTTATTTGAGAATATCAAATTTTCTTATTTGCCAAAAAGAACTGCAAAACCCTCTAAATCTATTCAAAGTACTATTGCTTTTTACAAAGACAGACCCTACATCACTATTACTGCTCTTGCTCCCGTATATAATGCAAAAGGGAAATATATATCTAATCTTGTTGCAAGGGCTGATTTTGATGCTTTTGCTTTTCACTTTGATGCTAAAGGCTATAGTGTCATAGCCATGGTCAATAAAAATAAAAGCCGTTACTTTTCAAACCCTTTTTACTTTTCCAATCTTATTGAGACTATTAATATTTTACCAAGAAAAAAAATGGCAAATCTTGATCGCTATGTTGTAGATGAAAAGAGTGGTTTACTTTTAAGCGCATTTGAGTTGAAAAATATAGATTCAGTAGGTAAAGTAAAAATTATTTTAGCAAAAAACCTTAGAGATATTGACCTCTCTAGCGTGGATAAAGAGATAGAAAAAATTGTTTTAATAGCAGTTCTGTTATTCTTATTGTTAATGTTATTACTTTATAAAGTTTTTATTACAAATTACAGTAAAAGTGTCGCAGACTACTACGAAGAGCTTTTGGAAGATTTGGCAGAAAAAGATTTAGAGATACAAAGGCAAGCGGATGTGATTAAGTTTATAGCAATGAATGATCCTCTTACTGGGCTAGACAATAAGGTTTCCTTGGTTAATAAACTCGATAACATTATTAGTAATGCTAAAATTAATGAGTATCAGGTTGGAATTGTGTTTCTTGATTTAGATAAATTTAAAAAGATAAATGATGTATATGGACATGATATAGGTGATTTATTGTTGCGAAAAGTGGCGGATAGACTTAAAGAGTGTATACATAAAAATGACATTGTAGCGAGAATTAGTGGAGATGAATTTGTTGTAGTTGAAACGAGTATGACTGATTATAGTAATGCAAATTTAATAGAAAAAATTATTTTTATTATGAAAAAGCCATTTTATATAAAAAATAAAGATATTCACATTACATTTAGTATTGGTCGCAGTATTTTAGGGCAAGATGGAAATGATGTAGATAGTTTACTCAAAAATGCTGAAACTGCGATGTATATTTCAAAGGATAAAGGATCAAATAACTATGTAACTTATGATGCATCGATGGGAAAAATGTCTCAAAAAAGAGTTGAACTTGATAAAAATATACGCAGTGCTCTTAAAAATCAGGAGTTAGTGCCTTATTACCAACCAAAAATAAATGCATTAACAAATGAGGTTGTAGGGCTTGAGGCTTTAATCCGCTGGAGGGATGCTAAAAAGGGTATTATTTATCCTGGTGAATTTATTCCGTTCTGTGAAGAGAGTGATCTTATAATTGACATAGATAGATATATGTTAATTCACTCAATGAGACAACTTTCAATGTGGCATAAAGAGGGTGTGAAAACTGGGAAAGTTTCTGTTAATGTTTCGACAAAAAAACTTGAAAAAGGTGATTTTGTTACTGAATTAAAACAAATCCTTTTGAGTGAAAATTTTGATCCAGCTTATTTAGAAGTAGAAATATTAGAGAGTCAAGTTATGAATAATCCTAAACGCTCCATTGAGATACTTAAACAAGTGAGAGAACTTGGGGTTTCTATTGCTATTGATGATTTTGGTACTGGTTATTCTTCGCTTTCGTATCTTAAAGAGTTGCCAGTTGACAAGATTAAAATTGATCGTAGTTTTATTATAGATCTTCCATATAATAAAGATGCAGTCTCTATTGTTAGAACTATTATCGCACTTGCAAAAAATCTTCATTTAGAAATAATAGCAGAAGGTGTTGAGACGAAGGAACAGTTAGATTTTCTTATAGAAGAAGGATGTGTAAACATTCAGGGATATTACTTTTCAAAACCGCTCTCAGCCATGATTTGTAAAGATTTTCTTCTATCAAAAAATGATAAAAGATAAGAGTATAGATATGCAGATGGTTGTTGATTCCTTAAGAAAAAAAGGAAAACTTTTTAAAAAGATGCAAGAGATTGCTCCTAAAGAATTGGGAGTCAGAAATAAAATAAAAATTTATAAAGCGACAGATACTTATGGCTATTTTTGGGCTATTTTTGCAGTGAGTCAAAAGAGCCGTATTTTGATGAAAGATGTACATAAATTTGAAGAGATATATGCAAAACTCACGCTTTATTGTGAGCATAATTTTAAGCATAAAATCATTTTTATAGATGCTCCTCTTTGTTCTAAAGCTCAAAAAGCTTTTAAGGAAGCTCTCTGGAAAATTCAGTAATGCTTCTTTGTGATATTGGCAATACTTCATACCACTTTCTTGACGGTGAGAATACATTTAAAGAGAGTGTTTCTACATTTAATCCGACATCAATTACAAAAAAAGTATATTTTATCTCTGTAAATGCAGCCGTTAGTAAAAAACTCTCCTTTTTAGAAAATTGGATTGATTTAGCTGCGTTTGTAGATAAGAAAAAATACTATGAGACTATGGGCATCGATAGAATTGTCGCTGCAATGGCAGTAAAAAATGCTGTGATTGTTGATGCAGGAAGTGCGCTTACTGTTGATATGGTGAAAAATGGAGTTTTTTGTGGTGGATTTATTTATCCTGGGGTAAGGGCAATGCAAAAAACTTATGAAAATATCTCTCCTGCTCTTGCATATTCATTTAACTTTGAGTGTGACTTAGATATAATGCCAAAAAATTCACAAGATGCTATAAGTTATGGATATTTAAAAACACTTTATCTTGAGCTTATATCCCATAATCTACCTATTATTTTAACAGGTGGGGATGCGTCAAAATTTAAAAAGATATTTAAGGATGCAAAAATTGATGAGCAGTTGATTTTTAATTCTATGAAAAAGATTATAAAAGAGAATGAGGAAAGCTTATGTTAACAGTTGCACTGCCAAAGGGTCGTATAGCGAAAGAGACTTTAGAAATTTTTGAGACTATTTTTGGTGATAGTTTTAAATTTGATGATAGAAAATTGATACTTGAGACTCCAAAGTTTCGTTTTTTACTTGTACGAAATCAAGATGTGGCCACTTATGTTTATCATCAGGCAGCAGACATTGGTGTTGTAGGACTTGATACGCTAGAAGAGCAGGGGCTTGATGTTGTTCGTCTGCTTGATTTGCGTCGTGGTGTTTGTAAAGTTGCCATCGGTATGCGAAAAGGTGAAAAGCTAGACCTTAGTAAACCAGAACTCAAAGTAGCTTCTAAAATGGTAAATATTACAAAGCGTTACTTTGAAGAGAGAGCTGTAAGTGTTGACATTATTAAGCTTTATGGTTCTATTGAACTTGCACCGCTTATCGGGCTTGCTGATATGATTGTGGACATTGTGGAGACAGGCACGACTATGAAGCAAAATGGGCTTGAAGTTGTTCAAGACATAATGACAAGTTCTACTTATCTTATAGCAAATAAAAACTCATATATCTCTAAAAAAGATGAAGTTTTAGACATTTATGAGAAGATAAACGCAGTGATAAAAGCAGAGCAAAACGCTTAATGACAAACTTAGATTTATATGCAAAAGCAGAGCATCTTTTAGGAATAGAGGAGGCTACTGAAGCTCTTTATGACCTTTACCGTTCAGAACTTGATGATTATAACGTAAAAACACTTCTTGATGTAGGCTGTGGTCGTGGTGGTTTTATGCAACGCATGATAAGTGATGGTGTAGAGTGTAAGGGTGTCGATTTAAGTGCTGTGATGGTTGCAGAGTGTCAAGAAGCAGGACTCGATGCTGAGTGCATTGATGTGGCAGATGTCGCTGGTAAATATGATGCTATTGTAAGTATTTTTGATGTTCTTAACTTTATGGACAAAGATGATTTAGTGAAGTTTTGTGAGGCAATTGCTGAAAAACTTAATGATGATGGCATTTTTATAGCAGATATAAATACACTCTATGGATTTAGTGATGTTGCAGAGGGTACGATGAGCAATGATGAAGACGATGAGTTTTTAGTCGTAGATGCTGCGTTTGAAAATAAAGAACTTCATACAAAATTTACACTCTTTGAAAAAGATGAAGACGGTAGATATATGAAATATCAAGATACCATTGTACAATATTTTCATAAGATACAATTCTTTCAAAAACTCTCGGGATTAAAACTTATTGAAAAGCAGATTTTTTCACTTTATGACACAGAAGATAAGACGCTTTTAATCTTTAAAAGACGATAATTAGGTATAACAAAATAAGGATATAGATATGAGTAAACACAAACAAAAAATTCAAAAAGTTTTTGAACACCCAATGTCAGGAAATATCGATAGTAAAAAGTTATTGGTTGCTTTAGAACATTATGGTGCAAAAGTTGATGTGAATAAAGAGCATCGCGCTATTATTCATCTAAATGGAAAAGAGCATTCTCTTACGCTTTCACATAGACCAGAACTTTCAAAAGACGCCATTACAAAACTTCGTCACTTTCTTGAAGAAGTTGGACTTACAGCAGATAAGCTATAGTTAAAAAACTATAGCTTCATAAACATAGATTGTTGCTTTTGGACAATCTTGTGGGGCTATGCCCGCTTTTTCTTCACAACAGCTTCTAAAAAATTCTTTTGCATTCCATCCCATGTCTGTAGCTACTTGTGGTAGGTATGTTCCATTTTTACCGCCATATTCCATATAAATACCATGTTTACCAACTACTATTTCATCAACTGAGTCTATTTTTTGTCTGGGGGTTAGTATGGAAATTTCAATGCTTATTTTATCAAGCTCCTGCTCTGTAACAGGTTGGAATCTTGTGTCATATCGTGAAGCTGAAATTGCCATATCTATGATAATTTCATAAAGCGGTTGATTAGGCTCAAACCTTCCAACACAACCGCGTAATTTGGAATTTTCATGTAGGGTGACAAAGGCACCTAACTTCTCCTTCAGAATTTGAGGTAATTTTGAAGGATCAATACTAAGCTGTTTATTGTTTTTAACAGCCTCATCAAGTGCAGCTCTGGCAATAGTTTTTATTAACTTTTTTTCGTCATATGTAATTATAATATTACTCATAATTTCCTCTTTATTGAAAATTATACATTTTTAACTATTAAGTTTTCTTTTAATTCAAATCCGGCTTTGGAGTTGCATCTGTAGATGCTGGAAGCATTGGCATCATCATATGCGGTTTTTTACCTGTGAGTGAACCTAAGAAAGCCTCAATGGAGCTAGCTTGCTTGTCGCTTATTTTTGTACCAAGTTGAATACGCCCCATCTCTTTGATGGCATCTTTTAAATTCCAAATCATACCATTATGAAAATAGGGTGCTGTTTCAGTGATATTTCTAAGTGTTGGTACTTTTACCATGCCATTTTTATCGCCTTTGAAGTCACCTGTACTCATATATTTGTATGTTCCTGTTACATTAAATGCACCCATCTCTCCACCAAGTGCTACGCCGTTATGGCAAGATGCACAACCAATCTGAATAAAAGTTTTTAATCCCTCTTTTTGTTTAGGAGTCATAGCCTCTTTGTAACCATTTAAAAATGCATCATACGGTGCAGGAGTTACTAAAGTTCTTTCAAAATTACCAATGGTATCTGTAATTTTTTCAAATGTAATTTTTACATTATCTCCATAAGCCTCTTTAAACTCTTTGACATACTCAGGCATAGATTTTATAACTTTAACTATATGCTCTTTTGTTGCTGCCATTTCAGGATGAGCAAGAGTTGGTCCTTGTGCTTGAGCTTCTAAATCTTTTGCGCGTCCATCCCAAAATTGTGAACCAAAAAATACAGCATTATAAACAGTAGGTGAGTTTAAGTGGTGAGGATTGTGTCTCCATTTATGTCCTGTAGCAGCGCCTACACCATCATCTCCACCTTCCATAAGGTTGTGACAAGTGTTACATGAAATGAGTTCACTTTTTGAAAGACGAGGATCCATATAGAGTTTTTCACCAAGTTTTACTTTTGCTTTACTAATAGGGTTTTTCGGGTTGTCAATAAGCTTTAAAAGCGCGCTTTGTGACGCTGGAATAGGTGTGAGTCCTGCATTTTTTGCATCCTGTGCTAATGAACCTGCCATGAGTGAAGCCGTTGTGAGTGTAATTGCTACAATTCTTTTCATAAGTCTATCCTAGTAAATATATTTAAAGATAATAATTATCTTTTTGTAGGAGAATTATAGCGAGAAAAGACTTAAAAGAAAATAATTATCTTTTAACTGTTTTTTATAAGCTTTATTGCACTTTTTACTGCGTTTAAATAACTCAAATTATTGGCTTGATTTTTGTATGCAATATCAAACGCAGTGCCATGATCTACTGAGGTTCTTATGATTGGAAGATTGAGAGAGATGTTTACACTCTCATCAAAGTAGAGGGCTTTGAGTGGTGCTAAACCTTGGTCATGATACATTGCCACAAAATAGTTGTAGTTTTTACGGAAGTAGGGTGCAAAAGCAACATCTGGAACAATTGGACCAACGAACTGTTCAAAGCCTATTGCTTCATTGGCACTATTTATTGCCTTTGTGATGATTTGCTCTTCATCGCCTAAAACACCATTGTCTCCTGCATGGGGATTCAGTCCAAGCACGGCAATTTTCTCTTTTTTTATAGAGTTGTGCAAGTCAAGAAAAAATTGCTTTAGTCTATTGTGCTCAATTGCAGAGGCAACCTCTTTGAGAGGAACATGTTCTGTAAAAAGTGCTACAAACATATCTGGAGTACCAAGCATCATAATGGCATCTTTGTCGAAATACTTACGCATTAAATCAGTATGCCCTTTATACTCAAGCCCTGCCATCATCCAAGCTTCTTTGTGAATAGGAAGTGTTACTACAGCTTCAGCCTGCTGGGTTTGACAGAGTTCTATGGCTTTCATAAAAGAGTCATAAGCATACTTGCCACTCTGTGCATTTACTTTTGCTACTTTTATATCAAAATACCCATCAATAGGGGCAATAGTAAAATCATCAGGTATAGCTGCGTTTAGCAGGGTGGCTGCTTGTGCAAGCATCTCCTCATTGATGCAATAAACTGGTTTACAAAGTTTTGAGATTTCTTTATGGGAATTGAAAGCGAGTTCTATGCCTACACCACTCAAATCGCCAATGCTTATGGCTATAGTCGGTTTGTTCATCGTCTAGTTGCTCTTTTCATCTCTTGAATTGCTTCTGCTAATCCTGTAAAAACACTTCTAGCGATGATAGTCTGACCAATATTTAACTCTGAAATCTCTTGAATTTTAACTATTTCATGAACATTTCGGTAGTTAAGACCATGTCCTGCTGCTACTTCAAGTCCAAGCTTTTTTGCATGAATTGCAGAGAGTTTTATCTGCTCTATAGACTCTTCTAACTTTGTACTCAATGCAGTTCTTGATAATTCTAACTCTTTTAGAGAGTGATTAGAGTAGGGCAAAGAGGAGTTTAACATGGCATAGATGTTTGAAAATGCACCTGTGTGTAGCTCTACCATTTCCGCACCTAACTCTTTTGACTGCTCCATAGCTTTTATGGTTGGATCAACAAAAAGTGAGACAGGAATGAATGCATCGTGGAGTTGCTCTATTGCATACGATATTTCATTTTCATGTGTAAAAAGATCAAGTCCACCCTCTGTTGTAACCTCTTCTCTCTTTTCAGGAACAAGAGTCGCACGATGGGGTTTTAGCTCACTTACTATATCTAAAATCTCTCTATTAATGGAACACTCCAAATTAACAGGAACTTTAGAGTGCATCAAGATGTTTTTAACATCAATATCTTGAATATGGCGTCTGTCTTCTCTGAGATGAATGGTGATTTGCTCGGCACCATTTTCACATGCTACATAAAGAGCCTGTAAAATATCTGGGTCATTTACTCTACGAGCTTCTCGCAAAACTGCTACATGGTCTATATTTACACCTAATGTCATCGTTATTTTTCCTCTTTTTCTTTTACTCTATTGTAAAATTCTAAATATTTTTTTTCTAAGTTTTCATGGCTGATAATTTCACCAATATGTACTTCTATAGTGTAAGTTTTTTGATAAGGTGCATTTTTAAACACTTTTTCAAGTTGGTCATTGATATAGACAGGAACTATATCAAGATTGTTTGCTTTGGCGATTTTTTGCGCACCGCCTTGAAACTCTTGTACACCTTCTCCTTTAAATCTTTCACCCTCTGGAAAGATGTAGAGATTCATATCATCTACTTTTGCAAAAGTTTTTTTGATTTTTTTGAAAAATGTTAAAAGACCTCGTTTATTTTCCAAATCAACGCTAATGCAACCACTGTATTGAAAAAATTTTCCATAAAGTGGATCATCAAAGAGTTCTTGTTTTGCAATCCAAGTTCCATTTTTATGGAATCTTGAAAAGACATTTTCCATTACAAGAATATCAAGTAAAGACCTATGATTTATAGCATAAAGAATTTTATCTTTTTTAGGAAGTTCACCTATGATTTTCACTTCAATATTTAGAAAATTTAAAACATCATTACAGTAACTTTGTCGCTCTTTAGAGAGCTCTTGGTAACCGTACTTTTGTGTAATAAATGGATGAAAATAAGTTTTTTTAAATATTTTGATATATTTATATCCAAGTTCTATCATAAAAATATATTTACCTAAATCTTTGAACATATAATTTTCCTTATGCGTTATTCTTTTTAAGAGTCATCTCTGTTTCCATCAATTTTATCTCATCATTAGCATGAATACGAATAGTGTCATCAGCTTTAAGCTTTTTTTTAGAGATTTTTTTAGGATAATTAAAATGATTTAAAATATGTTTAATAGTATTAATACGAGCTTTTTTCTTGTTGTCTGAGCGAATGACCGTCCATGGAGCATACTCTGTATGTGAAGCAAGAAGCATAGAGTATTTTGCTATGGTGTATTTGTCCCATAAGCCCTGTGACTGCTCATCAACAGGCGAGAGTTTGTACTGTTTAAGTGGATCCGTGCGTCTTTTATCGAAGCGTTTTTTTTGCTCATGTTTTGAGACAGAGAAGTAAAACTTGAAGATTTTTATGTCGGAATTTACAAGCATCTTTTCAAATTCAGGTACTTCATGTAAGAACTCTTTATGCTCCTCTTGTGTACAAAATCCCATAACAGGCTCAACTCCTGCACGGTTGTAGTAACTTCTGTCAAAAAGGACTATTTCTCCAGCTGCAGGAAGGTGTTGAACATATCTTTGAAAATACCACTGTGTACGCTCTTTGTCACTTGGCTTATCAAGTGCTACAACTCTTGCACCACGAGGATTAAGATGCTCTGTAATGCGTTTAATCGTTCCACCTTTTCCAGCAGCATCGCGTCCTTCAAATATCATTAACACTTTTTGTCCACTCTCTTTGATGTAATTTTGCATCTTAAGAAGTTCAATTTGAAGCGTTTTTAGTTCATCTTCATATTGCAGAACTTCATCTTTTACCCAGACCGCTACACGCTTTTTATGTGGATCTTTTTCACGCTTTTCACTTTTAAGCTCTTTTTTGTTTTTTCGTCTATCTTCATGGATTATCTCTTCGAGCTCTGTTCCATCACTTATTTCATCATCTAGTATATCTCTCTCTTGACCCATACTGTTCTCCTTTAAAGTGAGTTTGTTATTAGTGTATTAATCTCATCAATATTTTGCGTATTTGCAAAACAACTTGTCTCTCCACAAATCATAAAACCATCTTCCTCTGACACTTTAAAAAGAGTAAAAGGATAGTGTAATACTTTACTTGCTAATGCACCGTTTTGTATTTTTTGTGCTGTTGTCTTTATAATTCTATCACCTTTTACATATCTCAAAGCTTGTATGAGCATAAAAGGGTAGTAAATTGGTTTGCGTCCAAGCTCATAAGAGTTATACTCCATTGTTTTAAAAGCAAAATGGGTATATTTTTCATCTTCAAGGAGTGTGCCAAGTGTTAAGAGTGCATCTACCATGACACTTACCGAGCTTGTATAGGTTGTATCTGTAACTTCAGCTTTTACAGCAAATTCTCCGGCACTAAAGTTCCATAAACCTCTGTCATAAAACTCTTCAAGTGCCTTGTTTATAAATCTCTGTGCATGGATGAGATAGAGTTCATCTTGTGTATATTTAAACGCAGTGAGTAGGGCTTGTGAAAGAAAAGCATAATCTTCTAAAAAAGCTTCAACTTTTGGCTCTTTGTGAATGAGGGTTGTATGGTAAAGTGTTCCATCAAGAAACATTGTATCTAAAAGTTTGTCCAAACTTAGTATAGCTTTGTCTTTGTAAATGCAGTCAATAGTGCCTAATTTAAAGAGTGAATTTATCATCATCGCCGACCAAGAAGTTTGCACTTTTTTATCTATAAAAGGGTACTCTCTTTTTGCTCTAAGATTTTGGAGTAAAATTTTTACTTCATCAAACCATGAAGGCACCTCTTTCTCAAATCTTACTATATTTTGACCCATTTCAAAGTTTCCATGGTGAGAGATGTTCATCTCTTGGCACATCTCTTGAGCGTTGTTATAACCATTTTGAGTTAAAACTGTGTAAACCTCTTCATAGCTGTATGTAAAGTAAGTGCCTTCACCTCCTTCACTATCTGCATCACTTGCACTGTAAAAAAGTCCATCTTCACTCATAAAATGGAGCCAAAAATCTGCCACTTCTTTTGCAGTCTTTAAGTAGCTCTCATGAGAGTAAGTGTTATATGCTTCACTATAAACACCACAAAGAAGGGCGTTATCATAGAGCATCTTCTCAAAATGTGGAACAAGCCACTTCTCGTCTACAGAGTATCTACAAAATCCTCCATCAACGAGGTCATACATACCACCCTTTGCCATACTTGTAAGTGTTGTCTCTACCATCGCTTTTGCTGCTTTATCATTGTAAAGTCTATCTATTGTTATTAAGGCATTGAGTGTTGTTGCGTGAGGAAATTTTGGTTTGCTTGAAAAACCGCCATTTCTTGTATCGTAGTTGTTTTTTGCTTGAAGCATAAAGTTTTTGTAAAAATCCTCTTTTAAAACGGTTGCCTCTTTAGGATGCTCTGGATGGTTTAAAAATCCTTCAAT
>NZ_JALUKE010000202.1 GCF_027056685.1 Sulfurimonas sp. | reverse complement strand
GAGGTGATGGACGATATAAGAGAGCCACTTGGGATGAAGCATATGAGTACATCAAAGAGAAGTTAGTCAAAATTATAGATGAGCAAAAAGACAACCGTTCTACTGTCGCATACTGTAATGGAGAGGGCTTTAACAAAGATGAATACATCAAATTTTTTGGCTCAAAACTAGGAAGTGCAAACTTTTTAGATGAAGGGAGCATCTGTTTAAATACAAAACTAGGAGCTACACAACTCACCATCGGTGATGTGGGTGAAATGGATGTTGCAGGGAGTGACTATATGATTATTAGTGGTGCAAACAGATATGAATCACTCATCACCCCTGATAGTGTTGATATGATTCACTCCAAACAAAAACTTGTTGTGCTTGACCCTCGTTGCACTGTAACTGCCACAAAAGCAGATGAGTATTTGCCACTCTACCCTGGAACTGATTTGGCGTTTTGTTTGAGTATGATGTATATTGCGTTTAAAGAAGAACTTTATGATAAAAAATATATCAAAGAGTATTTTGATGATTTTGAAAAATTAAAATCACATATACTCCATGAAAAATATACTTCTAAATGGGCAGAGAGTAAAACACATATTCCAGCAAATAAGATAGAGCAAATAACAAGAGAATTTTTTGCAGCATCAAATCCACTTTATTACTTAGGTCGTAGAAGTGTTTGGAGTCAAAACGATTTTCAGCTTCGCCGTGCGATGGTACTTATAAATGCACTAGCAGGGAGTATAAATAGAAAAGGTGGCATTATTTTTGGACAAGCGATTAAGCTTGATAAAGAGGAGATAAATGAACCAATCTATGACAATGCTCAAGGCAGATTTGATTTAGATGGCATAGTCTATGGTTCACAAAAAGGTGGAAGTTGGTTAAATTTTCGTCAAAAAGTGCTTGATAAAACGGCACCCTATCCTGTAAAAGCAATGTTTATAAGAAAGCATAACCTTATGCAAAATATGCCAAATATTTCAAAAACAAAAAAAATGCTTGAGATTCTGGATTTAGTCGTTGTGCTTGATACTATGCCAAGCGATACTGCAATGATGGCAGATGTGATTTTACCGGAGTGTACCTACTTGGAGCGTGAAGATATGGTCGTAAGTTTTAACAGACTTGAGCCCTCTTTAGCCCTGCGAAACCAAGTGATAGAGCCACTCTATGAGAGTAGAAGTATGCAGGACATTTTAAAAGGATTAGGAAAAAAACTTTCAGTTCCTTTATTTCATGTAAGTACCAAATATGATGAAGATCTACAAGATAGCATAAAAGAGGATGGTTTGCACAAAACATTTGTAGATGGTGGCTATGATATGACAGAACTCTACGGCTACACTACAACACAAAGAAACAAAAGACTCATCACTAAACAGTTTGGTAAAAAAGTGTATGAATCACTTAAAGAAAAGGGCGTTTGGTACCCTTATATGGATGAACAAAAAGAGCTCTTTAATGATTTTTATGAGTATTACCCTCCAAACAAAAGATTCTATACAGTAGATAAAAAATACAGAGTCAATGCATACCTTAAAAAGTTAGAAAAAGCGGGATTTGATGCTATGCCAACATGGCATAAGCTTTATGATTTCAATTTACACGAAGATGAATTTCGTGTCATAACAGGACGATATGTCACAACAACTCAAAGTGCAACGGCAAACAATGTTATGCTAAAAGATTTTGAGCAAGAGAATTATTTGTGGATAAATAACAATGATGCAAAAAGACTAGATATAGAAAGAGGAGATAGTGTTGTTGTTATGAGTAGTGTCTCTAGCATAGTCATCAAAGCTAATCCAACAAATAAAATAGCACCAAATGTCCTTTGGATTCCACATGGATTTGGTATAGATTCACAAGAGATGACAAATGCCTATGCAAAAGGTGCAAGTGATAATATGATAATTGAAGATAAATTTGAAAAGATCTATGGCTGTGCAACAATGCATGAGACAAATGTAACATTAAGGAAATTGTAATGGCAAACTATGGGATGGCGTTTGACTATAAACTCTGCATAAACTGCCACGCTTGCGAAGTGGCTTGCAAAGAGGAAAATGGTATAGATTTAGGTGCAAAAAATCATCGCCTTTGGATTCAAGAAGATGCAGAGGTTTCTGGAGATTTTTGGAATCTTGATAGAGATAAAGTAGAGTTTATGCAGATGCAGTGCCAAGAGTGTCAAGATGCTCCATGTATGGCAGCATGCCCAAATGGAGCAATTTATAGAGATGACAATGGAATTGTCAGACTCCATAAAGATTTATGTGATTTAACAAGGGCTTGTAT
>NZ_JALUKE010000201.1 GCF_027056685.1 Sulfurimonas sp. | reverse complement strand
ACTTCCTTCTATCTCTTTAAGCATTGCTTTTACATCCTTATCTGAATTGACATTGGTAATATAGACACCACCTGTTTTTATTGCTAGATTAGCAATATTTTCATTCAGTTTAGAGATGATTATTTTACCATTTTGTTTAATAAATTCACCATTTTTCATTTTTATTGGTGCACCCTGCTTTGTTCCCATGCCAAGCACAAAAACTACAATTCCTTTCTCTTTTGCATAGGCTATCTCTTTAGAGTAATTATGACTATCGCCACCATCACTGAAAAGCAGTATGTATTTTTTAGCATCATTTTTTACACTTTTACTTACAACCTGTAGCATTGACATTATATTTGTACCCTGCTCTGTTATGGATGTAGTATCAAGTTTTGAGAGTAAAAATTTTACTGCATCATGGTCAAAACTAAGAGGTGAAACAAGATAAGAGTTTTTTGCAAACGCAATAACTCCTATTCTTTCATTTGGTGCTAGATGCAAGAACTCTAAAGCTTTTTGTTTTGCTAGTTTAAGACGGTTTGGATAGACATCCGTCGCTAACATTGAATCGGAAATATCTAAAGCTATCATAATATCTGCACTCTTCTCTTTTACTTCCACTTTTCCATCTTTAATAACAGGCTCTGCAAGTGCAACTATAATCAATACCGATATAATAAAAAAGAGTACATTTCTCACTTTGAGAGTAAGCGTATTTGATGAGACGCTTAATTTCTTTATAACCTCAGCTGAAAAAAAGTTTGCTTGAGACTCTTTTTGTGTGAGCAAAAGTCCAAAAAGTATGACAACAATAGGCAACATATAGTATAAAAATTCTGGATGTAAAAATGTCATCTCTGTGCTCCTCTTCTATTTCTTAAATAGACATACAACAAAAGTGAAATAAGCCCAATAAAGAGTGGATAAAAATAAAAATAGTGTAAATATGAAAATGTCTCATTCTTTATTTCTACTTTCTCTAACTTATTTATTTTCTTATATATCTCTTGTAGTTGTGTTGCGTTTGATGCACCAAAAGCGACACCACCCGTCTCTTTTGCTATCTTCATAAGCACAGCACGGTTGTATCCGTTTGGAGAACCTATTCCAATAGGGTAAACTTTAACACCCTCTTTCTTCGCCATCTCCAAGGCTACATCAAGAGGAATTTTATCTGCACCCACAGTAGAATACCCATCTGTAAGTAAAATCGCTACTTTTGATTTTGATTTACTCATTTTTAGTAAATTTACACCTTGTGCTAAAGCTTCATACAGAGCCGTATATTGCCCAGCCATTCCAACTTGTAACTGTGAAACTATGCGTGAAAGTATATTTCTATCGTAAGTTAATGGAGATGCTACAAAAGAGTATGTTCCAAAAACAACTAAGCCCAAATTATCATTTTTTCGTTTTTTTATAAAATCTTTTACTACTGATTTGACTACATCAAATTTAGTTGCTGCCAAATTTGCAGGGTCAAAACCCCTCTCATTCATAGAGCCAGACGAATCTAAAATCAACGCTATTTCATGCCCATGTTTGGGTTTAAGCTGATACGGTTCATCTTTTACAGGAGACATCAATGCAACTATTAGCATCGCAATAGCAGTCCATTTTAAAAAAAAGAGGAGCTTTGATGCAGATGCCGTATTTTGCATAAATGTTGTAGTATGTGGAAAATATATAGATGGCATTTTCATTTTACAAAAAATGGCACATGCTACAAATAAAAAGATGAGTAAAAATAGTATTGGAAATTCAAAATAGATTCCATTAAACATCAATCATTCCTTCAAAGAGTTCAATATAGTGAATAGTATCGCTATCAAAATCTTTTACATCTTTTTTATATTTATATTGCTCAAGGCGCTCAAGCATATTTTCATACGCTCTTTTATGACGCTCGCTATCATTTTCAAAAGTTTTACCATAGTGCGTAATTTCATACGCTGCTTTTTTAGGATTTTTATAATTTACTTGTCTCAATAATTTATAATGTTCTGCTCTAATATTAAATTTTTTTCTATTTCTAATCCATCGATATGCCAAATAGAGAATGCCAAGAAGTAAAACTATTACTACTGTAACTATTGCTAAAAAGTAATAAAAAGAGTAGTCTTGTATCTCTAAAAGTGGCTTTATATCGTGCAGAGGTATTGTTGTATGTTGCGTATTTTGCATCTATCTTCCCTCAAATAATCTTCTTAAACCAACGCTTACATTTTCATCTGTATAAATCTTACTAAATCGTATTTGATGTTTTCTAAATGTTGCGTAGAGTTCTCTGTCATGTATTAACACTTTTTTTGCA
>NZ_JALUKE010000200.1 GCF_027056685.1 Sulfurimonas sp. | reverse complement strand
TAACCTTCACCGTAGCTACGGCTACGCTGAAGAACATCTGCCTTGATTAAAACTCTCTATAAATTGCTGAAACATATCTAAGTTTTGCAAGAAGTCTATTAAAGGAGAAAAAATGGCATATTTTGACAAAGTAAAAGTAAAAGATAAACTCTATGGGCTTGTTTTTGGAGCAGGTAAAGTTTCACAAGTTTTTGATGATTCTCATTATAAAATGATGGTTAAATTTAAAAATGGACATGAAGTTCCTTATACAGAAGATGGTATTCCAGGATGGGGAAACTTTAAGAAGCAAACTATTTTTTTTAAAAATGATATTGATTTAACAGATGTGGATTTTGCTCCAGTTAATAAAGTTCTCTCACCAAAGAAAATTATAAAACTTCGTGAAAAGAAAAAGCTTGAAGTTCGTCTTCCTTCAGGTATTTGGACAAACTGTACAAAATGTGTTAAAGGATATGTAGAAGATATGCTTGAATCTGAGAACTACCACCTCTTTAGAAAAGCTTCAAAGAAAGATAAATAATGCTTTATACGATTATTCACACTATTCATATCTTCTCTGTCTTTATTTATGGAGGATTTCTTTTTACAGATAATCTTTTTATGATGAAAATGAAACAATCTTTATCAGAAGAAGAACATAAAAAAGCTCGTGAAGCTATTATGGTACATGTAAGAAAAGTAGTTCCTAAGGCTTTGATTGTCGCTGTAATAACGGGGAGTTATCTTTTTACACAAGTTTTTGGAGAAATAGCTCCCGAGGGGCTTTCTTCTTTTCAAATTGCCCTCTCCATAAAAGCATTTTTAGGATTATGGCTTGGCTTTCGAGGTATCAATCAAGTTTTTTTTGGTATACAGCCATGGGTATTTAAAAGTCATCTTTTCCCATTTATTTTAGTAATTATTATAATCTTCTTATCTCAATTTATGTTTTTGGATTTTACTTCTATTTTAGCACAATAAAGGTATAATGCAAAAATTTTAAACACCAAACTTTTATAACTCTGCAAAAGGATAACCATGAGAATTCGTAAACGCGCCCTCACATTTGAAGATGTACTTTTAGTACCACAATATTCTGAAGTATTACCAAAAGAGGTATCACTTGAGACAAAACTTACTCGTAACATCAGCCTTAAAATTCCGATGGTATCAGCTGCCATGGACACAGTAACTGAATACCGTGCAGCTATTGCAATGGCTAGACTTGGTGGTATAGGAATTATCCATAAAAATATGGATATTGATACACAATGTAAACAGGTAAAAAAAGTTAAAAAATCTGAAAGTGGAATCATAATAGACCCTATTTATGTACATCCAGATGCTACGCTTGCTGATGCAGAAGAGCTTATGAATGAGTTCAAAATTTCTGGTGTTCCTGTAGTTGATGGACATAACAAACTTCTAGGTATTCTTACAAATCGTGATATGAGATTTGAAAAAGATATGCGTAAAAAAGCTAGTGAAGTTATGACAAAAATGCCACTTATTACTGCTTCAAAAGGCATTAGCCTTGATGATGCAGCAGATATAATGCATAAAAATAAGATTGAAAAACTCCCTATTATTGATGACGAAGGCTTTTTAAAAGGTCTTATTACTATCAAAGATATTAAAAAACGCATTGAATACCCTAACTCAAACAAAGATGCTTTTGGTCGTCTTGTTGTCGGTGCAGCTATTGGCGTTGGGCAAATGGACAGAGCAAAAGCACTTGTTGATGCAGGTGCTGATGTACTCGTACTTGACTCTGCACATGGACATTCTAAAGGTATTTTAGATACTGTGCGAACAATCAAAGAGACACTTGAAGTAGATGTTATTGCTGGAAATATTGCAACAGCAGAGGCTACGGAGGCGCTTATTGAAGCAGGAGTAGATGCAGTTAAAGTTGGTATTGGACCTGGTTCAATCTGTACTACCAGAATAGTTGCTGGTGTTGGTGTACCACAAATTTCTGCGATTGATGAGTGTGCAGGAGCTGCACGCAAACATGGTGTTCCTGTTATTGCTGATGGCGGGATTAAATACTCTGGAGATATTTCAAAAGCACTTGCAGTTGGTGCTAGTTGTGTTATGGCTGGTTCTTTGCTTGCTGGTACTGAAGAGTCCCCAGGTGATACTATTATGTTCCAAGGTCGTCAATACAAATCATACCGTGGTATGGGAAGTATTGGGGCTATGCAAAAAGGAAGTACAGATAGATATTTTCAAGAGGGAACTGCATCTGATAAACTTGTACCGGAGGGAATTGAAGGTCGTGTACCTTTTAGAGGTTCTATTGCCGGTATTGTTCACCAAATGATGGGTGGTCTTCGTTCATCTATGGGTTACTGTGGTAGCGAAAGTATAGAAGCATTCTGGGATAAATCAGAATTCGTTGAAATTACATCTGCAGGGCTTAAAGAGTCTCATGTTCATGATGTAATCATCACACAAGAAGCACCAAACTACCATGTCTAACTCTGAAGTTCGATATGCGGGTTTTTGGATCCGTTTTATCGCTTCATTTTTAGACACTCTCTTTCTCGCTCTACCAGTTGGCGTCCTCATCTACTTTTTAAGTGATGGCAATTGGTTTGACTTTGCACAGTACCAACAAAACATACAAATGGCAATGAGTGGTAATCCACATGCACTTGACAGCCAGCCACATACCTCATTTTCTTGGGAAATACTCTTTGAAATATCTGTTTTTGTTATTACCATACTTTTTTGGGAAAAATGGCGTGGAGCAACACCCGGCAAGAAATTTGTACATATCAAAATCGTAGATACAAAAACATACAAAGATATAACAAATCAACAAGCCATCACCCGTTCATTAGGCTATATCCCTTCTATGTTCTTCTTTATTGGCTTTTTGATGGTTGCGTTTAGAAAAGACAAAAGAGCTCTACACGACCTCTTAGCAGGTACTGCAGTTATATATGAGTAAAAGATTAGAAATAGGAAATATTTAGTGACACACTTGGGCATGGTAGCTAAATAAATCAGTTGGAAAGTCCGTATTTAAGGGGTTATAAATGTTGTGGCTCCGGATGCTGGATTCGAACCAGCGACCAAGTGATTAACAGTCACCTACTCTACCGCTGAGCTAATCCGGAATGTGTAGCGAAATTTTATCTAAAAATTATTAAATTAATATAAAATATCGCATACTTTTATAATGTATTTATTAATTTAGCTGGTGATTAAATTCTGGAACAATCTTTTTTAGTTTTTCAAGCTTACTATCACTAGCTACAAGCTCTTTTATATCGTTATTAAGCCTCTCTATATCATATAGTGTAGGCTGTGCAACAGTGATAGACTCATACTGCGTTTGGACATCGCCATCATTAAGGAGAAGTTCTTCATAGAGCTTCTCACCTGGGCGGAGACCTATAAACTCTATGCCTATATCATTTCTACCACTAAGTTCTATCATTTTCTTTGCTAAATCAACAATCTTAACAGGTTCACCCATATCTAAAATAAAAATCTCTCCACCACTTCCAATAGCTCCAGCTTGCAGCACAAGCTCACATGCCTCAGGAATAAGCATAAAGTACCTTGTAATATCAGGATGTGTTACCGTAACATTCTTTCCTTTATCTATTTGATCTTTAAATTTTGGAATTACACTTCCGCTTGAAGCAAGTACATTTCCAAAACGTACGGCTACTATATCTGTGCCAAGACCATTAGAATTTTGAGCATAAAGTTCACAAATTCGCTTTGTTGCACCCATTACATTTGTTGGACGAACTGCTTTATCTGTTGAAATCATTACAAACTTGTCAGCACCATGTTTTATGGCCATATCAATGACATTTTTTGTACCTACTACATTGTTCAAAATAGCTTCTGTTACATTGACTTCAACAAGAGGCACATGTTTATATGCTGCTGCGTGAATAACAATCTCTGGTTTATACTTTTCAAAAGTTTTATTTAGCAATTCTAAATCATGTATATTTTCCATAACAGCTGCTGTTGGTATATCTTTTATCTCTTGCTCAATACTGTATAGATTAAATTCACTATGGTCAAGTAAAATCAACTTTTTCACACCATATTTTTCACACTGACGACAAATTTCACTTCCAATACTTCCACCCGCACCAGTCACCAAAATAATTTTATCTTTTATAAAATTTTCAATAGTCTCTTTATCTAAATCTTTGGGGTGACGAGCAAGCAAATCTTCAACTGATAAATTTACGAGACTATTTTTTCCATAATCACTATTAGTATTAAAGATTTTGATTTCATTAATATTTAATTTCTTAATTTTCCCATAAAAATCTTTAACAGCAAATTCATCTGAAATAATGACACTTTGTAATCCCTGATGAAATTCCATTATCTCTGCATAGCTCTTAACCCTTACTCCATTGATTTTAATACCAGCAGTCATATCATCCCAAATCACAACAGGCCAATAATCATGATCTGATTTTAAAAGTTTTCTTGTTATCTCTTCTGCCCTTTGAGGGGATGCAATAATGAGAGTTGGTTTACCAAGAGAATGTTTAGAATAAACCTCTAAAAAAAATCTTTTACTCACTCGTGATGAGAGGATAAATAAAAAACTTAATAAAAATTCTATTGGAATAACAGATCGAGGATAACCAGCAAAAAAACTTCCTCTAAAAAGATATACTAAAGCTGTAAATAAAAGAGTTGAACTCAACAATACATATGTTATTTGAACCTGATCTTTAAAACTAAAATAACGCCATGATATTTGATAAATATCTAAAATATAGAATAAGCCTATTCTCATAATACCTAAGATTATAAAGGTCTTATAAACATCATCAATATACTGTTTTTCTATTATAAAATCAAAACGCAATAAAAATGCGATATAAGTTGCAACACTAATAGCAATAAAATCTAAAAGAATAAAAAAGAGTGTACGCTTTGTATTTGTTGGAGTTAAAAAGTTCAATTAGATTACCTTTAATGTATGCAAGAGTAGTTTTATATCATTTGTAAATGAGATATTATCAATGTAATTATAGTAAAGTTCTATTTTCTTGGGCAAGATAATCTCAAGATATGTCTTCTCTTTATCCTCATAAATATTCATAATCGTCTCTTCATTACGAAACTCTATAGCTGCATTATCTGTAATACCAGGTCTCACACTGAGTACTTTTTTGTATTCATCTCGTTTTTTAGCAACAAATTGCATCACTTCTGGACGAGGACCTACAAGAGACATATCGCCTTTAAGTACATTGAGTAGTTGTGGGAGTTCATCTATTTTCGTTTTTCGGATAAACCTTCCAACCTCTGTAATGCGAGGATCATCGCCACTTGTCACACTTGGACCTATTTTATCTGCATCTACAACCATCGAGCGAAATTTATAAATATCAAACTCTTTAAAATCTTTTCCTACACGCTTTTGTATATAAAAAAGCGGCCCTTTGGAACTGAACTTGATCCATACTGCAATAAGCACCAAGATAGGAGAGAGAATTATAATCCCTATAAACGCAGCAATAAAATCAAAAATTCTTTTCAAATACAATCTATACATCAACCGACAAGCTCACTTACCTGTTCTATCACATACGCCACCTCTTCATCAAGCATATCAGGGTAAATAGGCAAAGATAAAGAACGCTCAAAGACAGCATTTGCTACTGGATATGCTTCGTTTTCGTATGCATAACGCTCTTTATAGTAAGGGTGTTTATGAATAGGAATGAAATGGACACTACACCCTACTCCTCGCTCTTTTAGCTGCTCTATCACCTCATCTCTGTTTGCAATTTTTATGACATAGAGATGCCAAGAGCTCTCTCTGTCATCTTTTACAAAAGGGAGTGTAATGTTTTTATTATCTCTAAACGCAGCGTTATATGTCTGGGCAATTTTTGCACGTTTTTCGCGCAACATCTCTTGCTTTTTGAGCTGTACCATACCTATAGCTGCGTTTATATCTGTAGTATTGTACTTACAACCATTATCCACTATTTCATAATACCATGCGCCTTTTGTGGTGTATCTGTCCCACGCATCACGGCTAATACCGTGAAGTCTGTTAATGCGCATATTTTTTGCATACGCAGCATTGTTCGTCGTTGCCATACCACCCTCACCTGTGGAGAGGGTCTTTGTGGCATAAAAACTAAAACAGGTAACATCACTTTTTCGCAGGTTACCTATTTTTACACCTTTATAGCTACTAGGAATTGCATGTGCGGCATCTTCTATCACTTTAAGGTTATGCCTTTGAGCAATCTCATAGATTTCATACATATCACAAGGCTGCCCTGCAAAGTGTACGGGAATAATAGCTCGTGTTTTTTCAGTGATAAGCGCTTCAATCTTCGAGACATCAATGTTATGCGTATCTTCTTCGATGTCACATAGCACAGGTATAGCATCAAAATAGGTTACAACTTCAGCGGTTGCCACAAAAGTGTTTGTAGGTACTATAACTTCATCATCTCGTTGCAGTCCAATTGCTTTGAGAGCCAAATGCAGTGCTGCTGTTGCAGAGTTTACACTAACTGCTTCTTGTGAGCCGATGTAATCTTTAAACTCTTTTTCAAACGCAACTGTTTTTGGACCCATAGTCACCCAGCCAGACTTTATAGCCTCTGTTGCTGCGTTTATCTCTTCATCTGTAGTATGAGTACGGTGAAATGGTATCTGCATAGTCTATCTCTTAAGTTTGTAAATTTTAACTAAAGGATTTAGAATGACTGGTTCAAAAAGATTTCTGTCATAGTTTTCAAATACAAAAAGTTGTATAAATACAGAGTTATACATTTTATCGTCTAAGACTAAAATTGTATTGTAACTTTTCTTATATATCATATTCAATCGTGAATTATAGTCAAGAATTTGATCTTCTTTTTGGAGCTTTCCTTGTTTATTATAGCTTACAACAGAAAAATGTTTTATAGGTATTTTTCGATTACCCAGTAGCAATTCACCCGTATTATTTAAAAAACTCACACCATGTCCAAGCATGAGTTTATTACCAACTTGTTTAAAATTTTGAGACACAAAAAAGAAATGGTTTGCTTCCTTATTTCCTGTATTTAAGTCAAGATTAGAAAAGACTGCCACAGTTGGAAAAATATTTAACATTCTATTTGGTAAATACAGATATATATCTCTAGTTTTTTTAGGAAGTTTATAATCACTTAATTTCATCTCATCCAGTACATCATTCGCATCCAAAGCAGTCCCATTGTGCTCAAAAATATAATCTGCCACTGGCGTATAAGCAAGCTGTTTTTTTACATATTTTTCAACAGATGTTCTAGCCAAATTAGCTGCTTGCATCTGAGAATCTGTCGTAAGTATCTGAGAGATAATAAAATTATCTGCATGGTGTTTTCCACCATCTATAAGTGTATTTGTATCTGAATAGTACCAAATAGGATAACCATAATCCCACCATGTTAATGTGTAATCTTTTGGCGTAGCAACATTTTTTAGTTTATCAAGAATTTTTACCTCTTCTTGATTAAAAACAGTAGGTACTTTATACGCAATAATATGCCTAATATTTGGATATAAAAACGCTACTGTTGCTAAAGCAAGAAGAGCATATTTTGCTTTATCTTTTAGTCCAACTCTCTCAATTATGAAATAAGCCACATATACTGCACCAATTGCCATGGCAGGAATAGCATACACAGTAAATCTAAGACCACCAA
>NZ_JALUKE010000199.1 GCF_027056685.1 Sulfurimonas sp. | reverse complement strand
ACAAGCAACTCCTACTTTTCCACCAAAAAGATTATAATAAAGTGTACCTTGAACCGCATCTCCGGCATGAAGATTTAGAGTGTGTGAATCAGCCTCTTTTGTATCATTAAAATATTTTGCTATTTTTACATAACCGCCTGTATATACATAAGTTTTTACACCATCAAATTTTACACTTATTCTTTCAGGTTCTATATGCGAATGAGTATCATTTACATGTAAAATATGAACTCTAAAGTTTTGATTGTTACCTTCTTTTACATCATTAACAATTAAAATGTTATTTGCAAGTAACTTTTTTGCTTTTCTAACTTGTTCTCTAATAGTCTCCTTGTTATTAGCCTTAATGATTGTAGGTATGAGAGAATTTTTTTCATTAATCAAAATTTGAGTTAAATTCTTATCTTTTATTGAAGAAAGATCAAATTGAGTATTTAAGTACGAAAGATTTTCATCTGTATCTACTGTTATCTTGGCTCCAACCATTAATTTTGTAGTTATAGGAGATACAATAACACCTTTTCCTAGTTCTGCTGTAGCGATTAAACTTTTTCCACTAAAATCTTTAGTGTCCACAAGAGTAGAAGCATTTCCATCAGTATCAAGCTTCCCTCCCTCAACAATTACCACAAGCTTATCATTCTCATTTACACCTGTTAACTCGCAAGTGAATTGACCAAAATCACCTGTTTCACATTTTTTACTTACAAGTTTTCCATTTTTATCATATATCTTAACATCACCATCAATGATATAATCATCAGTAGCTGCACCATGTAACATTTGTGTTTTGTTTGGTATATCATCACCTTGAGTGCCTGAATTACCACAGCCTGTAATACTAAGAGATATTAAAGTACTTACCAAAGAAAGATATATTTTTTTTCTATTCATGTCTTACCCTTTTGTATAAAATTATAATGAAATTATGGCTAGATTCCATTACAGTTTGGACACAGTTTAGCTATAATTTAGATACATTACATAAGAAAAATATTTGAAACAATCTATATGGTGATGGGGTTAGAGAAAATGATGAAGCATGTAGTAAGTTTCGTCTTGTTTGTAGTGGAAAGGCAGGGCATACTAAGCCTATGAAAAATGTCTATAAAAAGGTAACAGAGGGCGAATCAACTCACTTGCATAAGCTACAATAAAGAGCTTATGCTAAGGTGATTAGATGCGTGTTTAGCTACTTTTTTTTCTATGGCTAGCACTTCATGAGCGTTCTGTAAATATTTAGAATTGCCATGCATATTTATAAGTAAGATAGCGGCACTTACCGTTAAAAAAGGAAATTGTTTTTTATTTCTTTCTCTGTCTTGTGCTATTATGTACCCTCTACCTTTGTCGTTTTGAGAGTAAAAATCTCTTGCATTGTTTTCAAAAATTTCTATTATTTTTATTATGGACAGCAAAGCATTGTTTATATCACTCTCTTGAATTCTTTGTGCCACAAAAAAGTCATCTCCTCCTATGTGACCTTTAAAAAAAGATTTTGGGAGGTGTTTTGTGAGTATATTTGCAAAGAGTTGTATGATTCTATCTCCATTTCTAAAACCATATGCATCATTAAATGCTTTAAAGTTGTCAAGATCAAAATAACATAAAATCGTTTGTTTATTCGAGTTTAAAGTCTCTTGCATATACTCTTCTATTACTCTATTTCCTGGCATTTTAGTAAGTGGATTTTGGTCCCTTGCTAAAAGTAGATTCTCTTCATTCATGGCTTTAATAATATTTTTTGATGATAAAAATCCATAATAGAGTGAATTTTTAGTAATAATAATGCCATGTGAATTACTATTGTTCGAAAAGAGCTCAATAATTGGAAATTTCACAAACATTCTTCCACTCTTTTCACTTTTAACCTTCCACTGATTTCACAAACTGCCTTCCACCTTTTTCACTTTTTACCTTCCACTTTTTGAGTGTTTTGTGAAAAGATTTTGAAAATTGAGTTGGCGAAATATTTAAGTCTCTAAACAAGCTAAATCTGCCATTTAATTATGGTGCTAAACTTTGTCTATCTCAAACGAGATGGAGAAAAAATGAAAGGACTTAGCATGTTGAAGATCAAAGAAATCTTACGATTAAAATGTGAAGCTAAACTATCAAACAGAAAGATAGCGAGAGCTTTAAATATCAGCCATAGTGTAGTCAACGAATACACCAAGGAGTTTAAACTCATAAATAAAAAGTATGAAGATGTTGTCTCTCTTGGAGACAAAGAGATTCTTGCACTTTTTAAATCTACCCGCATTACAGAGAGTAAATACCCACTTCCTGACTTTGCAAAGGTGCATATAGAA
>NZ_JALUKE010000198.1 GCF_027056685.1 Sulfurimonas sp. | reverse complement strand
CCTCACTATATTGTAGGAGTTTAAAAAAGCTTCTGCAAATCTGAAATTTCGACTAATATTATGAAAACTTGCCATAAATCTTGCAAGTGCTTGTATCTGTGCAAGTGTTACACTGCTTGGACTTTCTCCTTTGAGTTTAGTATAGAGATACCACTCGCTCTTCTGACACAAAAACTGGGGAGTATTGAAGCCATTGACACAAAGCACTTTTAGCAGCATCTGATCGGTCTCTATTTTTCTTCCCATCTCCCTTTCATATTTTTTTAAAATATATGCAGATTTTTCATTTTTCACTATATATGTCGTGTCCATAGTGCCATAAGAGGTCTGTATGATCTCCGTAAAATTATATTCTGCAAAAAGAGTATTTACCTCTTGTAAATCAATAATTGTTTTAACTCCCATTACTCACAACTTTCACTTTTTTTCTGCTCCTCAATACATGTAAATAAAGGGCCTCTCTAAAAACCCTAGCAATTCTCAGAGGGAAGAAAAAAAGATGAAATTGTGCAAAACCTTTTTTGAAGCGTAGCCGTAGCTACGGTGATGAAAAGTTTTGTACAAGTTCGCTTTTTTTCTTCCCTCCCTTTGGGCTTTACAGAGGAGTGTACACTCTGCGTTACTCTTTTTCGCCTTAGCTATGGCTAGGCCTTCAAAAGAGTGCCTTGATTGTAAACTCCTCTGTATAGCTGAGAGTTACTAGAGTTTTTAGAGATGCCCTAAAATTATAACACTAAAACTTTATGCTATAATTGGCTTATAATTTTAAGGGCATCTCTAAAAACCCTAGCAATTCTCAGAGGGAAGAAAAAAAGATGAAATTGTGCAAAACCTTTTTTGAAGCGTAGCCGTAGCTACGGTGATGAAAAGTTTTGTACAAGTTCGCTTTTTTTATCCCTCCCTTTGGGCTTTACAGAGGAGTGTACACTCTGCATTACTCTTTTTCGCCTTAGCTATGGCTAGGCCTTCAAAAGAGTGCCTTGATTGTAAACTCCTCTGTATAGCTGAGAGTTACTAGAGTTTTTAGAGGTGCCCTTAATAGAATCATGGTGGAAATCCTGAGCTCTCCCGGAACTGTAAGCCATCTCCGTATGGGGTATGGTAAGCCAGATCTTTTAAAGTAAAAAATTTAAGTAGAGTAACGGGTTATTATCTACTTACAAAAGGAAATATATGCATATTGAACCAGGTGTAGTGAGTGGTGCAAAAATGTTACTGAGTTATGGAACTGCAACCGTAGTTCTTGGTGCTACTGCAAAAGTAGCGTATGATAATATAAAAGAGAATGGTGTTGTTTCGTTAATACTTAAAAGTATTATTGCAGCTTCTATTGTCTTTTTCTGTTTTGAAGTTTTACCACACTATCCAATAGGCGTAAGTGAGGTACATCTTATTTTAGGAACAACTATCTTTTTGGTATTTGGAATTGCACCTGCTAGTATTGGTTTGGCACTTGGGTTACTTGTTCAAGGACTTTTCTTTGAGCATTCTGATTTACCACAGTACGGCATCAATGTAACAACACTTCTTGCAAGTATATTTGCTTTAAATATGGCAGCAAAAAAAGTTATACCTCAAGGTGTAGCATATAAAGATATAACATACACACAACTCCTTAAACTCTCTATTGTTTGGGAAGGTGCTATTGTTGCATGGGTTGCTTTTTGGGCGTTATATGGACAAGGATTTAGTGCTGAAAACATCCACAATGTTCTTACTTTTGGTGCAGCATATATGTCTGTAATCATCTTAGAACCACTTGTAGATGTAGCAGTTTTAGCAGCTGTAAAAGCCTACAATAAAACAAATGAGTGTAACTTCTTATTTGATAAAAGACTTTGTGCAGCGTAAAATTGCTCGTAAAAAACTAGAGGCTTTTAAAGCCCTAGTTTTTTTATTTCTACTTCAATATTTGCTCTAAATATTTCTCTTACTTCTTCTTGTTCTATAAGATTAAATTTTTTATCTTGCGTAAATGACGCAACAATCCTTGCATCACAATACTCACCAACTTCCTCACAAATCTCTTTCATATCGTTGTCATAGTGATTTCCACTGACAAGCAACATTGGAACTATCTGTACTTTTGCTTTTTTATCTCCAGCTGTAAGTTTAAGAATATCTCGTTTTATGGCATCTTTTATGGCAAAGAATGGAAACTCTCCCTCAAGAGAACAGGTGAGATTTTTTTCGTTTATCATCTTTAAAAAGTTGGCAGTGTAGTTGACTGCCTCAAGCCCAGCTAAGTTTAGAACAGGAACGCCATGAATAATGTAGAGGTTAATAACATCACTATTTTTTTGTCGAATTTTTGCAT
>NZ_JALUKE010000197.1 GCF_027056685.1 Sulfurimonas sp. | reverse complement strand
AAAAACCCTTGACATTGAATTTCTTTTGCACTATAATTCTGGCTCAAATTCGATGCCGACATAGCTCAGTTGGCTAGAGCAGCTGATTTGTAATCAGCAGGCCCGGGGTTCAAATCCTCGTGTCGGCACCATTGAATTTTGAATATTAGAAACAGTGTTAGACCAGAAAAGACATTTTTAAAATGTATTAAGTGGTGGGATAGTCAAGTGGCCAACGACGGCAGACTGTAAATCTGCTCCCTATGGGTTCAGAGGTTCGACTCCTCTTCCCACCACCACCAATGACACGCGGGTGTAACTCAGTGGCTAGAGTTCCTGCCTTCCAAGCAGGCTGTCGAGGGTTCGAATCCCTTCACCCGCTCCATTGAATAAAACTTCTGGAAGCTGAAGTATAATTTCTACTTACTTCATATAACTATAAGTGTATTTTTTAAATATTATTTATAGCATCTAATCACACTAATATTATCAGTATAAAAAAGAGTCATGCAATGATTTCTTATATTTGTTTCGCTGTGCTTATGTGGCTCAGTGGTAGAGCACTTCCTTGGTAAGGAAGAGGTCGTGGGTCCGATTCCCATCATAAGCTCCATAATAAACTATAAGTTAATAAATTTAAGAAATAATTGAATGATTTTTGGGTATAATTCCATTTCAATTCACAATTAAAGTCGGAGGACACTATGGCAAAAGAAAAATTTGAACGTAATAAACCGCATGTTAACATTGGTACTATTGGACACGTTGACCACGGTAAAACTACACTAACAGCAGCAATTACTGCAGTACTTGCAGTTAAAAATGATGCAAAATTTATGGATTACGATGCAATCGATAATGCTCCTGAAGAGAGAGAACGTGGTATTACTATCGCTACTTCACATGTTGAGTACGAAACTGATAAACGTCACTATGCACATGTTGACTGTCCAGGTCACGCGGATTATGTTAAAAATATGATTACTGGTGCTGCACAAATGGATGGTGCGATTCTTGTTGTTTCTGCAGCGGATGGCCCAATGCCACAAACTCGTGAGCACATTCTTCTTTCTAAACAAGTAGGTGTTCCTTATATCGTTGTTTTCATGAACAAAGAAGATATGGTTGATGATGAAGAACTACTTGAACTAGTTGAAATGGAAATTCGTGAACTTTTAGATATGTATGATTTCCCAGGTGATGATACTCCTATCACTGCAGGTTCTGCACTAAAAGCTCTTGAAGAAGCTAAAACTGGTACTCTTGGTGAGTGGTCAGACAAAATTATCGCACTTATGGATACTGTTGATGAATGGATTCCAGAACCAGAACGTGAAACTGATAAAGATTTCTTAATGCCAGTTGAAGATGTATTCTCAATCTCTGGACGTGGTACTGTTGTAACAGGTCGTATTGAACGTGGTACAGTTAAAATTGGTGATACAGTTGAAATCGTAGGTGTTAAAGATACTCAAACAACTACTGTAACTGGTGTTGAAATGTTCCGTAAAGAAATGGATGAAGGTGTTGCAGGTGATAACTGTGGTGTTCTTATTCGTGGTATAGGTAAAGATGATGTTGAGCGTGGTCAAGTACTATGTAAACCAGGTTCAATTACTCCTCACACAACATTTACAGCAGAAATTTATGTTCTAAGTAAAGATGAAGGTGGTCGTCATACTCCATTCTTTAATGGTTACCGTCCACAATTCTATGTACGTACAACAGACGTTACAGGTGCAATCACTTTACCAGAAGGTACTGAAATGGTTATGCCAGGTGATAATGTAAGTATTACTGCTGAATTAATTCATCCAATTGCAATGGAAAAAGGTACTAATTTTGCTATCCGTGAGGGTGGTAGAACTGTTGGTGCTGGTGTTGTTGCAGAGATCATTAAATAAGTCGCTTCTGCGATTTATTTAATTTTTTAAAGGTTTTAAAATATGAGAGAAGCAATTCACTTAGGTTGTGAGAAATGTACAAGACGTAACTATCACACAACTAAAAATAAAAAGACTCACACTGAGAAATTTTCAGTACGTAAATACTGTAAATGGTGTAAAGAGCACACAAATCACAAAGAGATGAAATTATAATTATCGTTTCACTCTAACGGCAATGGAAGTAATTCCATTGTTTGCGTTAACACTGGGTTTTCTTCAGCAGAAGGCTCACGCAACTAGTTGCTTTAAAATCGCAAGCGATTTTGGGCATACCGCCGAGGTAAACTTAGCGTTAGCGTATTATTTTGGACTTTGTTCAAAATATGTCCTCTTTAAATAGGAGAGGTTTCCTTAGTTTTACTTGTAAAACGAAGGAGTCTAGGCGTATAGCTCCAATGGTAGAGCACCGGATTCCAAATCCGGGTGTTGGGAGTTCGAGTCTCTCTACGCCTGCCACCCATTTATTATCAGTGAAGCAATTTTGCTTTATTTATAAGAAATGATATATTAATATATGGAAAAATTAGATGGATTTAAGTAAACATATTCGTAATGCTAGACTGGAATTAAGCAAGGTAATCTTTCCAACGAAAGGTCAAGTAAAACAAGCTTATATTGCTGTAGTTATTGTTGTTTCTGCAGTAGCTGCATTTTTAGCATTGGTTGATTTACTTATGTCATCAATTATGTCAGTAATTTTAGGTTAAGGAGTAAGTTATGGCACATCAATGGTACTCTATTCAGACCTATGGCAATGACAGAGTTGTGAGAGATACAATTTTTAATGTGATTGAGGAGTTTGGACTTCAAGATCAAATTACAGATGTAATTGTTCCTACAGAAGATGTTATTGAAGTAAAAGATGGTAAGAAAAAAGTAAGTGAGCGTTCACTCTATTCTGGATATGTATTTGCAAGAATAGACTTAAACACAGAAATTCAACATCTGATTCAATCAGTTCCTAAAGTGTCTGGTTTTATTGGTGAGGGTAATGTTCCAACACCTTTAAGTGAGCATGATATAAATGTAATACTTGATCGTGTAAATAATCGTGCTGCACCAAAACCAAAAGTATATTTTGATAATGGTGAGACAGTACGTATTATTGATGGACCATTTGCAAACTTTACTGCAACTGTAGATGAGTACGATTTAGAACATGGTACTTTAAAACTTAATGTTTCGATTTTTGGAAGAGCAACACCTGTTGACATCTCTTATACCCAAGTCGAAAAAATAATTTAAATTCATAAAAAGGAAAGATAATGGCAAAAAAAGTCATGGATTATATCAAGCTACAAATTGAAGCTGGTAAAGCAAACCCTGCTCCACCAGTTGGACCAGCACTAGGACAACGCGGTGTTAATATCATGGAATTCTGTAAAGCGTTTAATGAAAAAACTAAAGATAAAATGGGATTTAAAGTTCCTGTTGTAATTACTGTTTATAATGATAGAAGTTTTTCTTTTATCACAAAACAACCACCTGCATCTGCATTGTTAATGAAAGCTGCTGGACTTAAAAAAGGTACAGATAATCCTCTTAAAAACAAAGTTGGATCAATTACTCGTGCTCAATTAATGGAAGTTGTTGAAGCTAAAATTGAAGATTTAAATACTGATGATAAAGATATGGCTGCTAATACTTTAGCTGGTTCTGCTCGTTCAATGGGTATAGAAATTAAAGAATAGTCTTTAAAATCATCGACCACAGTGATTCAAAACTTTGTGGCAGAATTATTAATGGAGAATTTGTAATGAGTAAAAGATATAAACAATTATTAGAAAAAATTGATAATACTAAATCTTATGGAGTTGAAGAAGCTTCTTTAACTATAAAAGATTTAAAAAGTGCAAAATTTGACGAAACTGTTGAAATTGCAATGAATTTAAATGTAGATCCTCGTCACGCAGACCAAATGGTACGTGGTGCTGTAGTCCTTCCTCATGGAACTGGTAAAACAGTTCGTGTTGCCGTGTTTGCTAAAGGTGCTAAAGCTGATGAAGCGAAAGCTGCTGGTGCTGACATCGTTGGTACTGATGATTTAGTTGCACAAATTAAAGAGGGAATCTTCAACTTTGATGTTGTTGTTGCCGCACCTGATTGTATGGGACTTGTTGGACAAATTGGTCGTATTTTAGGGCCAAAAGGTTTAATGCCTAACCCTAAAACTGGCACAGTTACTCCAGATGTTGCTACTGCTGTTAACAATGTTAAAGGTGGTCAGGTTAACTTTAGAGTTGATAAAAAAGGTAACATTCATGCCGGTATTGGTAAAGCAAGTTTTGATGCAAAACAAATTGAAGAAAATTTAACTACTTTCTTAGTTGCTATCAATAAACAAAAACCAGCTTCTGCAAAAGGTCGTTATATTCAAAATGCTGCTCTTAGTTTAACTATGAGTCCTGCTGTTAAACTTGATGTAATTGCACTAGCAGACATTAAATAGCCTTATACCCTTTTTTGGGTGGCTTGTTTTATATCAAAATTTTTATTTTGGAATAATTTTATTTTAAAGTAAAGATTTTCATACTTTTGGAAATCTGAATTACTTGGACTAAAGATAGATGGGGGTTTCTGCCGTGTTGGTAGTAAGCTTAATCGGCCTTTCCCGCCCCTCTTGAAGTTATGTCTGAGAAAGGAGAACTATATGTTAAAGTCAAAAAAAGCTGAAGTAATCGCTGAATTAACAACTGCATTTGCTGATACTACTGCTGTAGTAATCTGTGACTATAAAGGTCTTACAGTTAGCAAATTAGAGGTGTTAAGAAAAGCTGCTCGCGCTAAAGACACAAGTGTTCAGGTTGTAAAAAACACTTTAGCAACAATCGCATTAAACAATGCTGGTATGTCTGGTGTAGAAATCAAAGATACAAACATTTTTGTTTGGTCTGATGATGTTATCAGTGCTGCTAAAATTGCCGCTGATTTTGCTAAAGATAATGAACAATTTGTTATCAAAGCTGGTTATTTAGACAAAGAACCTGCAGATGTAGCTAAAATTGAAGCGTTTGCTAAACTTCCTGGTCGTGATGAACTTCTTGGTATGCTTGCTGCTACTTGGATGGCTCCAATCACAAATATGGCTGTTGGAATCGACGCTCTTAGAAGAAAATTAGAAGAAGAAGCTTAGGTTTCAATTCAATAAACAAATGTGTGAAATAAGTTCACAAGGGAAAATATCGCACTATTGCGATGAGCCTCCCGCTGAGGGAAACCTAGTGTTAGCGTAGCTAGCTGGATTATTCCAGATAGCGTACTAAAACAGTAAAAGGTTTCCTTAATTTTTGAAAAAAATAAAGGAATTATATTATGGCTGTAACTAAAGAAGACGTATTAGAATTTATCTCTGGTTTATCTGTTCTTGAGCTTTCTGAGCTTGTAAAAGAATTTGAAGAAAAATTTGGTGTATCTGCACAACCTGTTGCTGTAGCTGGTGGAGCTGTAGCTGGTGAAGCTGCTGCTGAACAAACTGAATTCAATGTTGTTTTAACTGATGTTGGTGCGAAAAAAATCGGTGTTATTAAAGCTGTTCGTGCACTTACTGGTCTTGGACTTAAAGAAGCAAAAGAAGCATGTGAATCACTTCCATCTACAATCAAAGAGGGTGTAGATAAAGAGAGTGCTGAAGAAGCAAAAGCTGCTTTAGAAGAAGCTGGTGCTGCTGTAGAAGTTAAATAAGGACTCTTTAAGACCCTTATCATAGGAAAATTTATTTTCCTATGTCTACTTGCAAATCGGGCGCTTTAGCGAAGAGATTTATTCTTTTGGCTAAAGTGCCCTTATGTCGTTTATAAGCACTATAAAAAATCTCTTGATACACAAGAGTACTCAATCTATCTAGAGACGTCTAGATACGATCTGCTAAATACTCAAGTTTAGCCTTAATTAACAACTTATCGAGGTAGCCTATGTTAAACACTTTATATTCCGGAAACCGTCTTCGTGTAGACTTCTCTAAAACTCCTCAAGAAATTGAAGTACCAAATTTACTCCAACTCCAACAAAACTCATATAATACATTTTTGATGTTAGATGCAAAAGATAGAACTGCTAGTGGTATTGAAAAAGTTTTTCAATCAGCATTTCCTATTCATGATGTACAAAATAGACTTACTATTGAATATATCGGTAGTGAAGTAACTAACCCTAAATACACTGTGCGTGAATGTATGGAGAGAGGACTTACTTATGCTGTAAGCCTTAGAATGAAAACTCGTCTTGTTTTATGGGACAGAGATGAAAATACAAAAGAGAAATTAGGTGTAAAAGACATCAAAGAACAGAGTATATTTGTTCGTGATATTCCACTTATGACAGAGAGAACTTCTTTTATTATTAATGGTGTTGAAAGAGTTGTTGTAAACCAACTTCATCGTTCACCTGGTGTAATTTTCAAAGAAGAAGAATCAACTACAGCTGGTAATAAACTTATTTATACTGGACAGATTATTCCAGATCGCGGTTCATGGTTATATTTTGAATATGATCCTAAAGATATTCTTTATATGAGAATTAATAAACGCCGTAAGGTACCTGTAACTATAATGTTCCGTGCCTTAGGTTATTCTAAGCAAGATATTTTAAAACTTTTTTACCCTATCCAAACAATTAAAATTGGTGATAATCAATTTGCGATGGATTTTAATCCAAAAGACTATAACTCACGTTTAGCATATGATTTAGTTGATTTAGATGGAAAAGTTCTTGTTAATGCTGCAAAAAGACTTTCAAGTAAAAAAGCACAAAAATTTATTGATGATGGACTTAAAGAGGTTCAGTATCCTTTAGAAGTGCTTCTTGATAGATATTTGGCAGAGCCTATTATTGACCCTGAAACTGGTGAAGTTCTTTTTGATACAATGACTCATATTGATGAGACTAAATTGAAAAAAATGGCAGAGATTGGTGTGAGTGAATTTAAAATTGCTAATGATTTAGCTGATGGTGTTGATAGCTCTGTAATCAATGCATTTAATGCTGATGCAGATTCACTCAAACTTTTAAAGCAGACTGAAGAGATAGAAGATGAAAATGATTTAGCTGCGATTCGTATTTATAAAGTAATGCGTCCTGGTGAGCCTGTAACAAAAGAGGCTGCAAAAATATTTGTAAACCAACTTTTCTTTGATCCTGAAAGATATGACTTGACGCAAGTTGGTCGTATGAAAATGAATCATAAACTCGGAATGAATATTCCTGAATATATTACTGTTTTAACTCATGAAGATATTATTCAATCTGTAAAATATGTTATTAAAGTTAGAAATGGTTTGGGTCATTTAGATGATAGAGATCATCTTGGTAATAGAAGAATTCGTTCTATCGGTGAACTTTTAGGAAATGAGTTACATAATGGTCTCGTAAAGATGCAAAAAGCTATTCGTGATAAACTCTCTTCACTTAGTGGACCAATGAATGAACTTATGCCACATGATTTGATTAATTCAAAAATGATTACAAGTACCATTATGGAATTTTTCTCAGGTGGACAACTTTCACAATTTATGGATCAAACAAATCCACTCTCTGAAATCACACATAAGCGTCGTCTTTCAGCATTAGGTGAAGGTGGACTTGTTAAAGAGAGAGCTGGATTTGAAGTGCGTGATGTTCATCCTACTCACTATGGTCGTATTTGTCCGGTTGAGACTCCAGAGGGTCAAAATATTGGTCTTATTAATACACTTGCAATGTACTCAAAAGTAAATGAACATGGATTTATTGAAGCACCTTATAAGGTGATGAAAGATGGTCAGGTAACTCATGAAGTAGTTTATCTAACTGCTACACAAGAAGAGGGTAAAAAAATTGCTGCTGCATCTAATAAATTAGATGAGAATGGGCAATTTATTGAAGATCTTATTGCTGTAAGACAAGATGGTGAGATTTTACTTCGTGATCCAAAAGAGTGTGAATATGCTGATCTTTCATCTCAAATGGTTATTGGTGTTGCTGCATCACTTATTCCATTCCTTGAACATGATGATGCCAACCGTGCACTTATGGGATCAAATATGCAACGCCAAGCTGTACCATTATTACGCGTTAAAGCTCCAATGGTAGGAACTGGTGTTGAAAAACTTGTCGCTCGTGATGCTTGGGAATGTGTAAAAGCAAAACGCGCTGGAAAAATTGAAAAAGTTGATGCGAAGCATGTATATGTGATGGGTGAAGAAGATGGTGAAATCTTTATAGATTACTATCCTTTGCAAAAGAACCTAAGAACCAATCAAAATACTTCATTTACACAAAAACCTATTGTTCAAGTTGGACAAAAAGTTTCAAAAGGGCAAATTATTGCTGATGGTCCAAATATGGATCAGGGTGAGTTGGCTCTTGGTGTAAATGCTATGGTTGCGTTTATGCCTTGGAATGGATATAACTTTGAGGATGCAATTGTTATTTCACAGCGTCTTATCCGTCAAGATGCTTTTACTTCTGTACATATTTATGAAAAAGAGGTTGAAGCTCGTGAGCTCAAACATGGTGTAGAAGAGATTACTCGTGACATACCAAATGTTCGTGATGAGGAGCTTGCCCATTTAGATGAATCTGGAATTGTTAAAATTGGTACACATGTGAAAGGCGGCATGATTTTAGTTGGTAAAGTCTCTCCTAAGGGTGAGGTAAAACCTACTCCAGAAGAGCGTCTTTTACGTGCAATTTTTGGAGAAAAAGCGGGTCATGTAATTAACAAATCACTCTACTGTGCACCATCTATGGAAGGTGTTGTAGTTGATATTAAAGTTTTTACTAAAAAAGGGTATGACAAAGATCCACGTGCTTTAGAACTAGAAAAAGAAGAGCGTGATTATTTAGAGAGAGAACATTATGATAGACTTATCATGATTGATAAAGAGGAGATGTTACGTGTAACAAAACTTCTTACTCGTGAATCTTTAAAAAGTGACATTACTATAGCTGGTACAGATTATAAAGCTGGGGATATGATTAATGGTGATGATTTAGCAGAGGTAAATCGTTTTGCTATGAATGCAATTGTTAAATCATTTTCTCAAGAGATTCAAGATGAATATAATAAGACTAAAAACCATTTCCAAAAACAAAAAAGAGTTTTTAGAGATGAACATGAAGAGAAATTGAATATTCTTGAAAAAGATGATGTACTTCCAAATGGTGTTGTGAAATATGTAAAAATTTACATTGCTACTAAGCGTCAACTAAAAGTTGGTGATAAAATGGCAGGGCGTCATGGAAATAAAGGTATTGTTTCTATTATTGTTCCTGAAGTTGATATGCCATATATGGAAGATGGTCGTTCAGTTGATGTATGTTTGAATCCACTTGGGGTACCTTCTCGTATGAATATTGGGCAGATCTTAGAGATGCACCTTGGTATGGCAGGTCGTGAACTTGGAAATCAAATTCAAGAAGAGTTTGATAAAAAACAGGCTGATTTTATAGAAAATATGCGTGCTAAAATGATTCAAATTGCAGATGTTGCAGGACTTATGCATGCAACTGAAACACTTGGTGCTATGAGTGATGATGAATTCTTAAAATATGCAAGAGACTGGGCAAAAGGTGGAGTTCGTTTTGCAACTCCTATCTTTGAAGGTGTAAATGCAGGTGAATTTGAGAAACTGTATGCACTTGCTAAAATGGATGCTGATGGTAAAGTGCCACTTTATGATGGTAAAACTGGTGAGATGATGAAAGAGAGAGTGAATGTTGGGTATATGTATGTACTTAAACTCCATCACTTGGTTGATGAAAAAATTCATGCACGCTCAACTGGACCTTACTCTCTTGTTACACAACAACCAGTTGGTGGTAAAGCACTCTTCGGTGGTCAAAGATTTGGTGAAATGGAAGTCTGGGCACTTGAAGCGTATGGTGCATCAGCAGTTCTTAAAGAGATGTTGACAATTAAATCTGATGATGTAGATGGGCGTGTACGTGCATATAAAGCACTAACAAAAGGTGAATTAGTACCAGCTTCAGGTATTCCTGAAACACTATTTGTGTTAACAAAAGAGCTACAAGCACTTGCTCTTGATGTAGAGATTATGGACGAGGTGGAAGACGATGAGTAAATTAGTACCAGTAGAAGTAACAGAAGAGAGCAGACCGACAGATATTAAAGAGTTGCAATTTCGCCTTGCATCTCCTGAAAAGGTAATGTCATGGTCTCATGGTGAAGTAAAAAAACCTGAGACAATTAATTACCGTACACTTAAACCTGAGCGTGATGGACTATTTTGTGCGAAAATTTTTGGACCTGTAAGAGATTATGAGTGTCTTTGTGGTAAATACAAAAAGATGCGTTATAAAGGTGTTGTCTGTGAAAAATGTGGTGTTGAAGTAACATCTACAAAAGTTCGTCGTACTCGTATGGGGCATATTGAACTTGTAACTCCTGTAGCACATATTTGGTATGTTAGTTCATTGCCATCTCGTATTGGTACACTACTTGGTATTAAAATGAAAGATCTTGAGCGTGTACTCTATTACGAAGCTTATATTGTTGAGAGTGGTGGAGAAGCGTATTATGATGCTGAGGCGAAAACTCCTGTTTTGCAATATGATGTTTTAAATGAAGAACAGTACCGTACACTTGTGCAAAGATTTGGTGAGCTTGGCTTTAGAGCTCGTATGGGTGGGGAAGTTATTCGTGATTTACTAGACTCTATTGATCTTGTTGATCTTTTTACAAATTTAAAAGAGCAAATAGGTGAGACAAAATCTGAAGCGAAGAAAAAGACAATTAATAAGCGACTGAAAGTTATTGAATCTTTTTTAAATAGTGGCAATAATCCTGCTTGGATGATGCTGACTGTACTTCCGGTACTTCCACCAGATTTACGTCCACTTGTATCACTTGATGGTGGTAAGTTTGCTGTTTCTGATGTAAATGATTTATATCGTCGTGTTATTAATCGTAACCAACGCTTGAAACGCCTTGTAGAACTTGAAGCGCCAGAAATTATTGTCCGTAATGAAAAGCGTATGTTGCAAGAATCTGTTGATGCTCTTTTTGATAATGGTCGTCGCGCAAACGCAGTGAAAGGTGCAAATAAACGCCCTTTAAAATCTTTAAGTGAAGTTATTAAAGGAAAGCAAGGGCGTTTCCGTCAAAATTTACTTGGTAAGCGTGTTGACTTTTCTGGTCGTTCTGTAATTGTTGTTGGACCATCTTTAAGAATGGATGAGTGTGGACTTCCTAAGAAAATGGCTCTTGAGCTCTTTAAGCCACATTTGATTGCAAAACTTGAAGATAAAGGGTATGCGACAACTGTAAAAGCTGCGAAAAAGATGATAGATGCACAGACAAATGAAGTATGGGAATGTCTTGATGAGATTGTTGATGGTTATCCTATTATGCTTAACCGTGCACCTTCACTTCATAAACTCTCTATCCAAGCTTTTCATCCAAAACTTATTGATGGTAAAGCAATTCAGTTGCATCCATTGGCATGTGCTGCATTTAATGCCGATTTTGATGGGGATCAAATGGCTGTGCATGTACCGCTTTCATCAGAAGCAATTGCTGAAGCAAAAGTATTGATGCTTGCATCTATGAATATTTTACTTCCTGCATCTGGTAAAGCCATAGCTACACCTTCACAAGATATGGTCCTTGGTCTTTACTATATTTCTTTAGAAAAAAATGGTGTAAAAGGGAGTAATAAACTTTTTGCAAATGTTGATGAAATTCGTATTGCATTAGAGCATAAAGCACTTGATATTCATGCAAAAGTCAGAACGCGTGTGGATGGTCGTATTATTCATACAACTGCTGGTCGTATGCTTATTAAAGCTATTTTACCAGAATTTGTTCCTATTGAATTATGGAATAAAAATATGAAGAAAAAAGCCATTAATGCTATGGTTGATTATGTGCAGAAAATTGGTGGAATTGGTGTTACTGCATCATTTTTGGATCGTCTAAAAGATTTAGGGTATAAACATGCAACTGAAGCGGGTGTCTCTATTTCTGCGGATGATATTCGTGTTCCAGATATGAAAGCTGCAAAAATCGCAGATAGTAAAGCGAGAGTTATTGAGATTCAAAAACAGTATGAAGCAGGTCTTTTAACTGAACAAGAGCGTTACAATAAAATCATTGATGTTTGGACAGATACAAATAACACACTTGCTTCCGAGATGATGCAACTTGTTGAAAGTGATAAAGATGGTTTTAACTCTATCTATATGATGGCTGACTCTGGTGCTCGTGGTTCTGCTGCACAAATTCGTCAACTTGCTGGTATGCGTGGGCTTATGGCAAAACCAAATGGTGATATTATTGAGACTCCGATTACTTCAAACTTTAAAGAGGGTCTTAATATTATTGAGTACTTTATTTCAACGCATGGTGCGCGTAAAGGTCTTGCCGATACAGCACTAAAAACTGCAAATGCTGGTTATCTTACTCGTAAACTTGTTGATGTTGCACAAAATGTGAAAATTGTTGAGCATGATTGTCACACGCATGAAGGTATTGAGATTAGTGATATTTCTGATCAAAATACTTTAATAGAGTCTTTAGAAGATAGACTAAATGGTCGTGTTCTTGCAGATGATGTTATTGATCCTATTTCAAATGAAATTCTTTATGCTGAGGGTACGCTTCTTGATGAAGTTAGTGCCAAAGTAATTGCAGATGCTGGAATTAAATCAGCTGTTATTAGAACTCCAACAACTTGTAAAAGTGAAAATGGTATTTGTGCACTTTGTTATGGTGTTAACCTTGCAACAGGAAAAATCGTAAGAGCTGGTGAAGCAGTAGGTATTATTGCTGCTCAATCAATTGGTGAACCAGGAACTCAGCTTACACTTCGTACCTTCCATGTTGGGGGAACTGCGAGTGCAACTGCACAAGAGAGACAAGTAATAGCAGAAAAAGAAGGTTTTATTCGTTATTACAATCTAAAAACATATAAGAATAAAGAGGGTAAAAATATAGTTGCAAACAGACGAAACGCAGCTATATTACTTGTTGAACCAAAATTAAAAGCTCCATTTGCTGGTACTGTTGAAATTCAAACTATTCATGATGAAGTGATTATTAGCATTACATCTGAGAGTAATGAGACTGTGAGATATTCACTTCGTAAACTTGAAGTAGCAAAACCGAATGAGCTTGCTGGTGTCAGTGGACAGATTGAAGGTAAATATTACTTCCCACACGCAAATGGTGAAAAAGTTGAAGCCTTAGACTCTATTGTTGAGACAATTAAAGATGCATGGAATGTGCCAAGTCGTATTCCGTATGCATCGGAATTACTTGTTGAAAATGGTGCTCCTGTTACGAAAAAACTTCTTGCAAAAGAAGAGGGCACTGTGAAGTATTTCTTACTTAAAGGTGACTATTTAGAAAGGTTTGAAGGTATAAAAGCTGGATATGAAGTGGTTGAAAAAGGTCTCTTTGCAACAGTTGTTGATAAAAATAATCGTGAAGCAGTGCGTCATTATATTGCGCGTGGTTCAGTCATTGTAGCTAATGATGATGAAACAGTACAAAGAGATGCTGTAATTGCGAAGCCATCATCTGATGAATCGGTTGTAATTGCTGAGTGGGATCCATACTCAAATCCAATTATTTCTGAATCAAATGGTGTAGTTACATTTGAAGATATTATTGTTGGTGTAACTGCTAGTGAACAATTTGATGAACTTACTGGTAAAACGCGTCTTATGATTAATGATCATATAGCAAGTGAATATAAACCAACAATTGTTTTAGCAACGGAAGATGGAGAACTGCTTCGTTATGCAATTGAGCCAAAATCATCTGTATATGTTGCAGATGGTGCTGATGTGAAAATTGCAGATATTTTAGCAAAAATTCCAAAAGCTCTACAAAAATCATCAGATATTACAGGGGGTCTTCCTCGTGTATCTGAACTCTTTGAAGGTCGTCGTCCAAAAGCAACTGCATTGATTTCTGAAATTGAGGGTACAGTTAGTTTTGGTAAAATGCTTCGTGGTAAAGTAAGAATTGTAGTTAGTAACTCTGAAAATGGTATTGTGAAAGAGTATTTTGTTGATAAATCTCATGAACCAGTTGTTGCAGCAGGTGATTTTGTACATGCTGGTGAGAGACTTACTACTGGTATTTTATCATCACATGAGCTTCTTAGAATTATGGGTGTGAAAGCACTTTATAACTATCTTGTATCTGAAGTACAGCAAGTTTATCGTTCTCAAGGGGTTAATATATCTGATAAACATATTGAGGTTATTTTTACTCAAATGTTACGCCAGATAAAAATCGTAAAATCAGGTGATACGAAATTCATAGAAGGTGATTTAATCTCTAAAGTTAAATTTGCACAAGAGAATGAAAAAATCATTAGATTAGGTGGTCGTCCTGCAATTGCTGAACCATTCCTAGTAGGTATTACGCGTGCTGCAGTTTCTGCAGATAGTATTATCTCAGCTGCTTCATTCCAAGATACTACAAAAGTATTAACTGAAGCTGCTGTTTCTGCTAAAGTTGATACACTTGAAAACTTAAAAGAGAATGTTATTATCGGTCGTACTATTCCTGTTGGAACAGGTATATATAAAGATAAAAATGTCATCTTTGATTATGAAGAGAACTAAGGTTCTTCTTTTCTTAACAGTACAGCTATTTTAGCTGTACTACATTTTCTATTCAAAAAATTCTACATTATTAATAAATTCTTAAAATAAGCTAACTTTAAATACAATTTCTGTATTATTCCGTGTCTATAACTCTCTTTTAATGAGAGTTAAATTCTACTGGAAAAATTAAGTAAAAGGAATTGTATGCCTACAATCAATCAATTGATTCGTAAAGAGCGTAAAAGAGTAGTGAAAAAATCAAAATCTGCTGCTTTAAATGCTTGCCCACAACGTCGTGGTGTTTGTACTCGTGTTTACACAACTACACCTAAAAAACCTAACTCGGCTTTAAGAAAAGTTGCAAAAGTTAGATTAACTTCTGGTTTTGAAGTTATTTCATATATTGGTGGTGAGGGTCATAACCTTCAAGAACACTCTATAGTACTTGTTCGTGGTGGTCGTGTAAAAGATTTACCGGGTGTTAAGTACCATATTATCCGTGGTGCACTCGATACTGCTGGTGTTGCTAACCGTATGGTTGCTCGTTCTAAATATGGAACTAAACGTCCTAAAAAATAGTTCACTTATTAGTACGAAAAATGAGCAAAAGCCCATTTTACTACGCTTTAGTGTTAAAACACAACTTAGAAAAAAACTAAATTTTTTTCTGAACGCTTGGTTTTCTTCGGCAGAAAGCCCACGAAACTAGTTTCGTTTTGAAATAGTTAAGCGAAAAGCCTATTATAATTCAATAGCTACAGGATTAACTTTTAGTGGTTAATTTTGAGTAAATTTGAAGAATACAAATTGAAGAGAAGGAAATTCTAAATGAGAAGAAGAAAAGCTCCCGTTCGTGAAATAATGCCAGATCCAATTTATGGAAGCAAAATTTTAACGAAATTTATAAATAAAATCATGTTAGATGGTAAAAAATCTACAGCTGAAAAAATTATCTACAGTGCAATGGATATCATTAGCTCTCGTGGTGAAAAATCAGGTATAGAAACTTTTAATGAAGCTATTGAGAATGTTAAGCCTATTATTGAGGTAAAAAGTCGCCGTGTTGGTGGTGCTACTTATCAAGTTCCAGTAGAAGTACGCCCAGTACGTCAGCAATCACTAGCTATTAGATGGTTAGTAGATGCAGCTCGTAAGAGAAATGAAAGAACTATGGCTGAGAGATTGGCTAATGAGTTTATGGATGCAGCGTCTGATAAAGGTGCAGCATTCAAGAAGAAAGAAGATACTTACAAAATGGCTGAAGCAAATAAAGCATTTGCTCACTATCGTTGGTAATCAAAAAGTAATAAACTTGAGTTATACTAGCCGTAATTGGCTGGTTCTCAACCAAGAAAAACCTCTTTTTTAAGAATATAATATCTTTTTAAAAAAGAGGTTTAACTCTATAACTACATAAAAGGGCATTGAAAAGATGGCTAGATCACATAAATTAGAAGACGTAAGAAATATTGGTATTGCTGCACATATTGATGCAGGAAAAACTACAACTACAGAGAGAATTTTATTCTATACTGGTGTTGAACATAAAATTGGTGAGGTTCATGATGGTGCTGCTACTATGGACTGGATGGAACAAGAGCAAGAGCGTGGTATTACAATTACTTCTGCTGCAACAACTTGTGAATGGCAAGGGAAGCAAATCAATATTATTGATACTCCGGGCCATGTTGACTTCACTATTGAAGTTGAGCGTTCTATGCGTGTACTTGATGGTGCAGTTTCAGTATTTTGTGCTGTTGGTGGGGTACAACCACAATCAGAAACAGTTTGGAGACAAAGAAACCGTTATAAAGTTCCATCAATTGTTTTTGTAAATAAAATGGATAGAACTGGTGCAGATTTTTATGAAGTTGAGCGTCAAATCAAAGATAGACTAAAAGGGAATCCAATGCCTTTTCAACTACCAATTGGTGCTGAAGAGAAATTTGAAGGTGTAGTTGATTTAGTACAAATGAAAGAGATTGTATGGGATGAAGATGCTGCAATGGGCTCTAATTATCATGTACAAGATATTCGTCCTGAGCTTCAAGAAATTTCTGATGAGTATAGAGAAAAAATGCTTGAAACACTTTCTGAAGTAGATGGAAATGATGATTTTGCTGAAAAATTCTTAGATGGTGAAGAGATTTCACAAGAAGAGATTAAAGCGGCAATTAAATCTGCAACTATTGGTATGGCTGTTGTTCCAATGACTCCAGGTACTGCGTTTAAAAACAAAGGTGTGCAAACACTACTTGATGCTGTTGTAGATTATTTACCTTCACCAGTTGAAGCACCTGCAATTATGGGTACTTTAATGGATGATGAAGAGGTCGAAGTTGAAGTTGAATCTAGTGATGAAGGTAATTTTGCTGCACTTGCATTTAAAATTATGACTGACCCATTTGTAGGTGTTTTAACTTTTATTCGTGTTTACCGTGGTTCATTAGAGGCAGGTTCATTTGTTCACAACTCTACAAAAGATAAAAGAGAGAGAGTTGGTCGTATTGTGAAAATGCATGCTATTAAGCGTGAAGAAGTAAAAGAGATTTATGCTGGTGAAATTGGTGCAGTTGTTGGTCTTAAATCGACAACTACAGGTGATACATTATGTAATGGTGAACCTAAAGTTGTACTTGAAAGAATGGATTTTCCAGAGCCAGTTATCTCTGTTGCAGTTGAGCCAAAAACAAAAGCTGACCAAGAAAAAATGGGTATTGCACTTAGTAAACTAGCGGCTGAAGATCCATCATTTAGAGTACATACTGATGAAGAAACTGGTCAAACTATTATTTCTGGTATGGGTGAGTTACATCTTGAAATTCTTGTAGATCGTATGAAGCGTGAATTCAAAGTTGAAGCTGAAGTTGGTGCGCCACAAGTTTCTTACAGAGAATCAATTAAAGATGCAGTAGATCAAGAGTATAAATATGCAAAACAGTCTGGTGGTCGTGGTCAATATGGTCATGTATTCTTAAAAGTAAAACCAGGTGAACCAGATACTGGATTTGTTTTCCATAATGACATTAAAGGTGGATCTGTTCCACGAGAGTATATTCCAGCAGTTGAAAAAGGTTGTGAAGAGGCTATGTCAAATGGTGTTCTTGCAGGTTATCCAATGGAAGATGTTGATGTTACACTCTATGATGGTTCTTACCATGATGTGGATTCAAATGAGATGGCATTTAAACTTGCTGCATCTATGGGTTTCAAAGCAGCTTGTAAAAAAGCGTCTCCTGCTATACTTGAACCAATGATGAAAGTGGAAGTTGAAGTTCCTGAAGATTTTATGGGTGATGTAATCGGTGACCTTAATCGTCGTCGTGGTCAAGTAAATAATATGGGCGATAGAGCTGGAAACAAAATTGTAGATGCATTTGTTCCATTATCTGAAATGTTTGGTTATTCAACTGACCTTCGTTCTGCTACTCAAGGGCGTGCTACATATGCTATGGAATTTGATCATTATGAAGAAGTTCCAAGAAATGTATCTGAAGAGATTCAGAAAAAGCGTAACGGTTAGTATTAACCTTTTTATTAAGTACTCTTTTGGGTGCTTAATCCCTCTCTTCTAATAAAAATCAAAATATTTTGTTATAATATCAAAAATTCAATAGGATTGTAATGTTTAAATTATTTATTTTACTTTTTACTTTTACCACACTTCTTTTTTCGGCTAATCCCAAGGCCTATGCAACTTTGGGAAATAAAATATATGACAATGTAGATAACATTAAAAAATTGACAACTATTGGTGATTATTATCTCTATGTAGATGAGATAAACAGCTATTTGTTAAAGGTGAATGCAGCGAAACAACTGGGATTTTCTTTAGATGAAAATAGTGCACCTAAAGTGAGAAAAAAATATTTACTGACTCTACGTAAGTTATCTAAAGATAATGATTATTACACAAGAATGGCACAAACATCATTAGAAACTTCTATAGAAAATGGAGATTCTCTTCTCTTTAGTAAAATTATTAATAGTGGACTTATAGATACTAAAGTAAATAAAAAGAGGATTCTTGATTATTATTTTACACACGCAAATGATATAAACAGTAGCGGTGTAATTCAATCCTATTTAGATCAGGATGAAGCGCTTAAGCGTAAGCATGATGCCATGCAACGCAAGCGCTTATCGAAAAAAATGAGAGAAGAACAAAAAATAAAGCGATTAAGAGAGCAAGATAAAGCCCGCCAAACTGCCTTAGAAAAGAGACTTGATAGAGCAGTTCAAAAGAAAAAGAGAGAGATACGTAAAGAGCAAAAAGAGGAACTTCTTAAATCCATTTAAATGCTTCGTATTCGCTAGGTCTTCCTTGCAGTGTTAAGTATGGTTCATACTCTGCTTTGTAAGACAAAGAGGGGCACTCTTTTACATAATACCCCAGATATATCCATCTCTTATTGGCATTTTTAGCATATAAAATTTGTTTATATAATGAGAGTTTTCCTAAAGAATATTTTGAAAAATCTGGATCATAATAAAAATATATGGAAGAGACACCTGCAGGTAAAATATCGATTAAATCTACACCTATGAGTTCTTTCTCATAAAAATAGAGTACTTCATATCCAAAATCATGGTGTCCATTAACAAAAGAGTTATGGTAGTTTTGGGCTGTTGTTGGTGTGTAGTCCCACTTTTTTTTCTCCTTCATATAACGATGATACTTGTCAAACAGTTTTAGGTGTTCAGCTGTTAAGGATGGTTTTTGAATATAAGTTTTTATATCTTGAGCTTTTTTGAGTATACGCCTTGCAGATTTGGAAAATTGGAAATTTTCTACATCTATCTTTATGCTTTTACACTCATCACATCCACTGCATATGGGACGAAAATACATTTTTCCAAATCGTCTAAATCCCCGTTCAATAAGCTCTTCACAAGACTCTTTTGAGCAGTTTTCAATCACTTTATAGTGAGTCGTTTGCTCTTTGTCTTTTAAATAAGAACAGCTATCTTCTAATGAAAACTCTTTGAGTAGGTTCATTGTCTATTTTGGGCAATTAAAACACCCTCTATCATTTCATCAATATCTCCATCTAAAATGGCAGATACATTTGAATATGCTTCATTAGAACGGGTATCTTTTACCTGTTGGTAAGGTTGCATTACATAAGAGCGTATCTGGTGTCCCCAGCCTATTTCACTTTTAGTAACTCCACTCTCTTTTGCTTTTTGCTCTTCTAATTCGAGTTCATAGAGGCGTGATTTTAACATTTTCATTGCAGTTGCCTTGTTCTTATGCTGGCTTCTGTCATTTTGACACTGCACAACGACGCCTGTAGCTATATGTGTAATGCGTATGGCAGATTCTGTTTTGTTTACATGCTGACCGCCAGCACCACTTGATCTATAAGTGTCTATGCGAATATCTTTATCTTCTACCTCTATATTTATATCATCATCTATTTCAGGAGAAACCATAACAGATGCAAAAGAGGTGTGTCTTTTGGCATTTGAGTCAAAGGGACTGATGCGTACCAAACGGTGGATGCCATTTTCAACTTTGAGATAACCATAGGCATTTTCCCCCTTAATGAGAATAGAGACATCTTTTATACCAGCTTCATCTCCTACTTGATAATCAAGCAGTTCTACTTTGTATCCTCGTCTCTCTGCCCAGCGTTTGTACATACGAAGTAGCATCTGCGCCCAATCTTGGCTCTCTGTCCCGCCTGCTCCTGGATGAATTGATAAAATTGCATTATTGGCATCTGTATCACCACTAAGGAGGACTTCTATCTCCATATCGCGTATCTGCTGCTCTAACTTTGGTGCATCCTCATAGAGTGCTTCAAGTGATTCACTATCTTCTTCATCTTTTGCCATTTCATACAGTTCTGCAGCATCTTGCACTGCTGAATTTGCTATGGAATATTTTTCTAATTTTCTTTGTAGCTGTGTCTTCTCTTTTTGAATCTTTGCTGCGTTTGCAGCATCATTCCAAAAATCTTGAGTGTTTTCGAGTGTTTCAATTTCTAAGAGTCTAGCTTCTATTTTTTCTGGCTCAACTACTCCAGTTATATTATGCATTTTCAACGATACATTTTTTAGAAGCTCAGTATACTCATAATTATCCATAAAATATCCTATATTTGTTATAATGCTATATAAAACTTATTATATAAAACAGAGGCTTAAAATGAAGATTATTTCTAATCCATTCGAGTTAAAAGAGCAATTAAAAGGGCAGAAGGGGAGTGTTGGCTTTGTTCCTACTATGGGCGCTTTGCATGAAGGGCATTTAGAACTTATTAAAAATGCTAGAAAAGAGAATGATTTTGTTGTCGTTTCCATTTTTGTCAATCCTACACAATTTTTAGAGGGAGAAGATTTAGATAAATATCCAAGACGAGATGAAGCAGATAAAATAATTTGTGAATTAGCAGGAGTAGATATACTTTTCTTTCCCTCTGCCCAAGATATATATGCAGATGATGAAGTCAAAATAGAAGCTCCAAATGTTAGGGGGTATATTTTAGAAGGTTTTACAAGACCAGGACACTTTAGCGGTGTTTTAACAGTTGTTCTAAAACTACTCAATATTGTCTCACCTACAAAAGCTTATTTTGGAAAAAAAGATGCCCAACAGTTACACCTTATAACGCTGATGGTAAAACAGCTTTTTATGAGTGTAGAGATAGTAGCTGTAGATACTGTGCGAGACAAAGATGGACTAGCACAAAGTAGTAGAAATATTTATCTTACGCCTGCTCAAAGAGAGGAAGCACTTAAAATTCCTATAGCACTTTATAGCGGGGCAAAGCTTATCAGACAGGGTGTTGTTAGTGTAGATGAAATCAAGAGCGAAATGTTACGACTCCTTTCACCTTTAGAAGTAGGCTATGTAGCAATTGTAAGCCGTGACTTTGAGCCTATAAAGCAGATTGAAATTGGCAACACTATTATTTTAATTGAGGCACTTTCAGGAGAGACAAGATTACTTGATAATATCTGGCTTTAAGTAACCATCTTCTATCATAATCTCAACTGCTTTTTTAAATACAGGAACAGCAGTTTGTGC
>NZ_JALUKE010000196.1 GCF_027056685.1 Sulfurimonas sp. | reverse complement strand
TCAATATAGGGCTTAATGTCTAAAAGGGGTGTTCCATCAACAATATCAACACCCTTAATTGTGACAATATTATCAACAACATCCACAATCTCAACAACTGAAAGCCCTATGGAATTTGGATGCATAGGTGTTCGTGTGGAAAATACGCCTCTTTGTGTATTTGTTTTATCATTAAAAGGAATGACACTGAGTTGATGGGTGTCAATTTTATGAAAATAGTATATAAGATAGGCATGAGAAAAACCATCTAAATCTTTCAAACCTGCACAATATTGCTCTTTAAATTCAATAGTTGCCAAGACTTCTCTTGCTCCGCAAGGCTGTACAGGCATATCTTTTAAATCGCAAAAAGGAGATTTTATAGTTGCAATTTGATGTAAATTAACTTCCATCTTCTAACACCTTTATATAAATAATTTATAAATATTATACGATAATTTTATAAATAATAACTGACTGCAATAGAAGAGATGACAACAACAAGCCAAATTGTCGGTATAAGTCTGTACCTCAAAGAGACATTTTTCATCCCCATAAAGTAATCAATCACAAGCTGCCCTTTTACAAATGTAGTAAAAAGAAGCACACCCACCATAAAACCACTTGCAAGATGCAGTTTTCCCAAAAGGTATGCAAATATTGTAAGCACAATCAAAACGCCCCAAACTATCTCTACTGTTCTTTTCATTCCAGCTACCTTATAATGTAAATGAGTGGAAATAGAACTATCCACAACACATCTACTAGATGCCAATATACGGCACCCGTCTCTATACCTCTACTATTTTCAGCACTATACGCAGAAGCCTTTGTTCTTCTAAAAATATTAAAAAGAATGATGGTGCCTAAAGTAACATGCATAAAGTGAAACATCGTAAGCAGCAAATAGAACATAAAAAACTTGTTTGTACCGAGTGATATTCCCTGTCCAAAGATGTCTGAGAACTCTAAAAGTTTATTAATCAAAAACAGACACCCAAATAGCACACTTGCCGCTATCCACTTAGAAGCTTTTTGATTTGCCTCTTTTATTATCTGCTCACCTTTGGCATTTTTTACCAAATTTACAGCCTTGACAATAAAATAACTCCCAGTAATCAAAATAAGTGTGTCAATAAAACCCGAAGTTTGATTAAGCAGAAGTTGCGACTTGTTAAAAAGTACAACATCAGCATGTCTTGAAAAAGCATAACCTAAAAACATAAAACCAAAGGTTACAAGCTCAACATAAATAACCAACCATATTGCAAAATCACCCGGTGGATAAGGCTCTTTAATAATTACACTTTTTGCCATCACTCAGCCTTTGCAAAGTGAAGAGAGATGAGTTTTTGCAACACTTCTAAAACATCCTCTTCATCACTTAATGACTCAACTATAGAGTGCATACACGCCTGATAAGGGTCAAAGCCTTTTACCATCAGTTTTGCCGCATAGATGAGCAATCTGGTAGAGACTGCCTCTTGAATGTCACTATCACTAAGCTGGCGAATCTCTCCTGCAATATTTACAAGTTTTTGCGCTGTTGGCTCATCGACACCGCTCTCTTTTATAATGACCTCTTTTTCTATATCTGGTTTAGGATAGGTAAAACTTAAAGAAATAAAACGCTGTTTTGTACTTGGTTTCATTCCCTTAAGTACATTTTGGTAGCCAGGATTATAAGAGACAACAAGCATAAAATCAGGATGTGCTTCTATAAGTTCTCCTGTTCTGTCAATCGGCAAAACGCGTCTGTAATCTGCCAAAGAGTGTAGCACAACTGTAGTATCTTTACGCGCTTCGATTATCTCATCAAGATAGCATATTCCACCATTTCGTACCGCTTTTGTAAGTGGACCATCTTGCCAATATGTGCCGTTTTCATCTATAAGGTGACGACCGACCAAGTCCGCCGCACTTAAGTCATCATGACACACAACTGTATAAACTTCACGACCAAGTCTCTCACCCATAGTCTCAATAAATCGCGTCTTACCGCACCCTGTAGGCCCTTTAATGAGCACCGGCAAATTCATCCCCGCGGCAGCTTCAAAGAGTTCTACTTCATTTGCTTGTGGTAAATAGTAACTGTGTGACATATTTGTTCCTTTATTTTGTAAGATTCATATAAATTTCTGTTAAAACTTTTGGCAGTTTCTTTGCATCGCGAATAACCGCATAAGAGTTTCTTCCAAAGAGATAGGGCAGATACTCTCTAGCCTCAACATCAATGGTGATGCAAAAAGGAGTAATGCCCATTTGGCGCACCTCATCTATGGCTTTTTTTGTATCTTCTATGCCGTATCTGCCATCATATCTGTCCGTATCATTTGGTTTTCCATCACTTAAAATGAGTAGAAGTC
>NZ_JALUKE010000195.1 GCF_027056685.1 Sulfurimonas sp. | reverse complement strand
GTCGCTCCACCTAGCTTAGATTGTACCATTGAGGAGCTGAGTGAATTTTTTCCAGCGAAATTACCTACTACCCTAAACGCAGCCAATGCTCTTCTTATCACCTCAACAAACGACCCTTATCTGACTCAGGATGAAGCACAGAATTTACAAAAAAAGCTTGCTGTAAAAATGGAAGTATTAGAAAATGCAGGACATATCAACGCTAATAGCGACTTTGGTGAGTGGAAATGGATGCTTCAGGAGTTAAAAAAAGAGCTTAACTCCTAAGCGTATGTATCCAACATAAATGGCGAAGAAGAGTTACCATCCATAATTTGTAACTCTTGAAGCTGCTGCTCACTTGAAAATATAGAAGTAGTAGAGCTATCTTGCTCTACTTTGTTTTCTTTTGGAGCAGTATTGTTTTGCGTATTCTCTTTTACAGAAGCAAGGTCTACTCTTCCTACCTGAAAAGGACTAGGATACGGTGACTGAAAAGTATATTCAACGACATTCATAACATCCTCCTTCAATCTTCTTTCAAATATTATAGCACAAAATTTGTAAAGGTTTAATAGAGACAAGAGTACAATATAAAAGCTTTTAAAGAACCTTAACTTCAAGCTAAACGCAGGAAAACATGTCAGGCTTGTCGGACACAGCGGGAGTGGAAAATCTGACTTAATTAAAAAAAAGATGAGATATTTGTAAAAATTGAGGTGAGAAATTAGGCTAAATTAGGGATGAATTGGACTAAGTTCACAGTCTCAAGGTTTTGTTAGTAGACTATATATCGATACTTTCAAAACCTTCATACCTTTGGAAAGATAATAAGTATAAACTTTTTAATATATTTTCATCAATGCCTCTTAATTCTTCAAATACTGTATTTTCCATACCATTTTGCTGAATTTCTTCTAATACATCATCCATAACTTTTGGTAAAGCTTCAACTAGTTGTTTAAATGCTTCTTTTTCTCCAGTTACAATTTCATAAAATTTATCAATTGAAACTCTTCTTATATTATTATGACTTATTGGTTCTCCATCTAACGAAATCTTCCATGGAATATTTTGACTATTTTTTGCAATTACTTCAACAAGCATACAAGTTGCTTCAGGCATATTATTTAACTTACTTGACATTCTCATGTAGGTTTTTTGTGAAGATGATGAGTTCATTGTATTGTGTTTATTTTTCATTTCAACATAAATTTTATCAATATCATTAACAATATCAAAACCTTGTTTTGGTACACTCCAGTTTGTTTGCCGTGTATTTTGATTATAAATATATTTAAAAATATTTTGCTGAAAATATCCTATATTATTACTGTTAGATTTATCCATTTGTCTTATTGATTCTGATTCAATAATTTCTTCAATCGTTTTTCCATAAACTTTTGAATCAAATGTTAATTTAATTGGATCAATTAGATTTTTATTAAACTCTTTTAAATTTCGCTCTTGTACAGACTTCTTCATGCGATAATTATCTGAAATAATAAAACCTTCTGTGACACCAAAAAGCCCATCATTCACACTAAAGTCAAAATAACGAACAGCTCCTTCTTCATAAAGCTCAATATATTGTTTAAATAGGGTAGGTACTACGGTTCCCAAATCTTTTAAATATCTTTTTAAGACAATAAACCCTTCTTTGTAAGAGAGGTGCTTAAAGAGTTTATCAAATTTTTCTTGATTCTCTTTTGACATAATATAAGGCTGTTTTGCTGTCATCATCTTCGTCTCACAAGCAAAATGATGGGTATAAAAATAGACCAGTGCTGCAACGGCTTGTTGCGGGGTATCTGCATTAATCGTTACGACACCATAGGTGTACTGAATATGAGGGTTATGGGCAAGATAAACAGTCACTGCCTGCCATAAACTATCAAAGGCACGTGAACCCCAGTACTTAGGTTGTACAAATGAACGCCCCAGTTCTACAGAGTTTCCACAGTACTCTTTAAAAAGCTCATTAAAATGACAAAGGTTAGAGGTGTATAAACCCTCTTGACCTCGGTCTTGTATAATCTGTTTACACTCACCAATCCGATAAGCACCTACTATTTCAAGATCATCATCATCCCAAAGAATAAGATGTTTATAATGGTTGTCAAAGGCATCATTATCACGTGCAGTTCCAGTTCCACCGCCAATAGCTCTAAAAGAGATCTCTCTGACTCTGCCTAACTCACTAATAAGAAAAGGAGAGTGTCTTGCATCGGCAAGGATTATTTTTTTCCCATTATTGGTATAACCGAGAAATTCTGCTTTTTCTACCTCTTCTTTTAACTGTTTTCTATTTTTTGGTTTACCAATAGTGATTTCAGTTTTTAAAACTTTTTGTCTGTCTGTACCTATACTATAAAGA
>NZ_JALUKE010000194.1 GCF_027056685.1 Sulfurimonas sp. | reverse complement strand
GCTCCACCTGTTACTAAGATTTTTTTTTGCATTTTATTCCATTTTTATAAAAGTTACCTATTTTATCAAAAGTAAGATTAAAAAAGATATAATTCACTTTTATTTTAGGAGTTCATGTGTCCGTACCTTTTCATGTCAAATTTAGAAGAGAGCTAAAAGTTATAGTGGGTGAATCCCTTCGTCATTTTTCACCAAAGCTTTCAAGTGATATTATTAACCCTCATAAAATTAAACATATTCTTATAATTCGCATAAATTATCGTATAGGAAATATGCTTTTTACTACACCACTTATTCAGCAACTTCAAGAGGCTTTTCCTTATTCTAGAATAGATGTATTAATTGGTGCACCATTTACTAAAAATCTTTTTACAGGATTTGAAAATGTTGAAAATATTTATGATTTTCCTCGAGCCTTATTGAAACATCCCGTAGAACTTTTTCAATATGTAAAGCAACTTAGAAGTAAAAAATATGATGTTGTGTTAAATCTAAATGGAAACTCTTCAAGTGATCGCTTGGCAACGCTTCTTGCAAAATCGACCTATAAAGTTGCTTTTTGCAACGATACCACTTTTACACCTGTGAATAGATGTGTGGAGAGAGAAGATTTAGAAGTTAATCATGAAGCGCTTAAACCTTTGGAACTTATGAAAATTTTTAATATTTCTCCAAATTATGATTTGAAACTCTCTATTGCTTTATCTGAGAAAGAATTGCAATGGGGTAGAGATGAGCTTTTAAAATTAACAGATAATAAAGGCGTTAAAGTCTTTGCAATTTTTAGAAATGCCCGTTTTGATAAACTTATTGATGATGAATATTGGCAAAATTTAATAGAATCTTTAAAAAAGAGAGATGAGAAGATTACTATTATAGATATTCTCTCTCCCGATGTCCCTGTAAAACTCTCTAATGAAGTTTTAGAGTATTCGCAAAAAGATCTACGAAAACTCGCTGCGTTTATGGCAAATTTAGATGCTTTTATTTGTGGTGATACAGGACCTATGCATTTAGCAAGTGCAAGTGGAGTACCTACAATCGCTCTGTTTAAAACAACAGCACCTACGCTCTATGGAACGCTTAAAGAGCGTGATATATCTTTAGAAATTAAAAATAAATCTGCGCAGAGTGTAGCTGTAGAGATTTTAAATCACTTAAAGCTTTGATTTTTTATACCAATCTTTTACTAGAAAATCAGTAACTGCAATACTTGCTTTTCTATATACATCACACTTTCTCTCTATTTTATTTTTTGGAACTCCTGATTGGAATGCTCCATCGGTAGTGATGATGACTCCTGCTTCATTGATACCACAGTGTAATATATTTTTATTTAAAAGGTCACTTCCAACAGCCATATAGGATGCGTTGGAAAGAGTGAAATGGTAAAGAGTTGGGAAAAGGTCTTTATGCGATCCCGGTACTGATGTATCGATTGCTTTTTTAGGTTTTATCGCTGATGGAAGGTAGATGTAAAAAGGTATTTGTTTTGACTCTTGATAAAAATGATCATACTTCATATGCCCTTCAAAAGTATTGTTGTCAGCAGTAATAACAACAACAGTATTTTTTGCAAGAGGTGAGGATTTAATAGCATCAAGAAATTTTCCAGCCATATCTAATGCATATTGATAGTCATAAAGTCGTTTAAGAATGCCTTTTTGATCTCCTTTAAGATGTTTTGAAAGATTTGCATCAATTGTTAGTTTTTTTGATTTGTAATCAGCATAGAGTTCAAATGGAGGATGATTATTTGTTGTCATAGCATAAATAAATTGAGGTTTTTTTGCCTCTTTTAATCTTTTGATTATATATTTGTAAAGAAATTGATCATAAACTCCCCAGTCATGAAAATCTTTTGCTTTGTTTAAATGGAGTGTTTGTGCTATTTTTACTTTTCCTTCCACATGCTCGAAGCCCTGATGTGGGAAAAAGCCACCAACATTTCTCCATGAAAGGTCACCTCCATAGAGATAGCGCGTTTCATAACCATTTTTTTTGTAAACACTTGCAGCTGCTGTAGGAAAGTGCATGTTTTTAAACATACTTTGCCCATAAGGAATGGTATTTGGGCGTGCTACCAAGTTTAGTAACATGGGTTCCATAGAGACAATAGTACCATTTGCCGCAGAGATAAAGTTAGTAAAGAGAGTATCTTGTTCAAAATGTTTTTTGAGATGTCTCATAATATCAAAATGCTTACTTTCATATTTTAAAATAGGTGTTCCAAAACTTTCAACTTGAATGACAACAACATTTGGTTTAAGCTTTTCTAACTTTTTATTATAAGGTGTTGTCTTGAGTAGATTCTTTTCTGGCTTTTGCAGATTGATCGTTTTTTTGTTTGTAATTATTTGAAATGCACCACTTATATTATTGTCAAAGCCCATCTCTTTTACAAGGTCTCGTTGAGATTTTAAACTTTTTTTGTAATAGTTTATAGCATCTACTAAGGAATAAACAGAATTTTTTCTTACTTGATTAACAAAGTGGTTACTCGATACATCTTTGATCCAATGAGAAATTGGAAACATACCAAAAGAGCCACGAATAGCTAAAATAGTGATTAATATAAGAGCAAAAAGAATTGAAAATTGTGTATATATCTTAAAAGTCTCTTTTTTTTGTGACATAGGAAGAGAGAAGATTTTTTTAATTATGAAAGTTAGTCCCAATATATAAAGTATTGCTATTATAAAAATTTTAATTGTAGGATAATTTTTCCAAAATATTTTTAAAAGGGCGGTGGTATCATCATTGAAAAAACCAAAAATAAAAATAGAAATATGTTCATTGAAAAAGGCATAATACCCATAGTCAACAGCAAGAATAAGCGTAGCAATAAGATCTATAAGAACAAGATACCAAAGGAAAAAGGGTTTTGCGAATCTATAAGAAACTTTTCCCTGTAATAGTGTAAAAACAATTGCCATGAGAATAATAGGTATAAAAGTGTAACCAAGAATAGAAAGATCAAGCCTACTTCCCAGCCAAAACGCTCCTAAAATTTCTGAAAATGGCACATTCTTCAGGTTATCTGGCGCGAATGAAAAGTAAAAAAAGAGTCGAAAAAGAGACATAATTACAAGCATGACTAACTGAACATAGAGTGAAGATCGAACAAGAGAGAGAATATGATGAAATGTTATTTTTTCATTTATTTGCATAGAAATCCTAAAAAATTGAAATTTATCGGCATTTTAACATATTTCAAAAAATTTATCACTTTATTAGTATTTTTTAGAGATAATCACGAGAATTAAACCAGTTCTTAAATCAATACAAATGGATGAAAATGTTAGATTTTGCAAAATTTACAAAGTACTCAAAACCCGGTCCTCGCTATACTTCTTACCCTACAGCTTTAGAATTTAAAGATGATTTTAAGTATGACGAGTATATAAATAAGTTGGAATTTCAAGATAGTAAGCGTCCTTTGAGTCTCTATTTTCATCTTCCATTTTGTAAAAATGCCTGCTATTTTTGTGGATGTAATGTTGTTTTTACTTCTAAAGAAGATAAAATGGTTCGTTATATTGACTACCTTAAACGCGAACTTAAAATTCTTTCACAACATCTTGATATGAAACGCAAGGTAATTCAAATGCATTTTGGTGGAGGTACTCCGACATTCTTTTCAGCAGTGCAGCTTGATGAGATCATTAGTGAAATAAAGTCTTATTTTCCTAACTTTGTAAAAGATGCCGAAATTTCATGTGAGATAGATCCTCGTCATATTAATGAAGCTCAAATGAAAGTGATGGCTTCTCATGGCTTTAACCGTGTGAGTTTTGGTATTCAAGATTTTAATGAAAAAGTACAGATTGCAGTGCATCGTGTACAACCATATAATGTTACAAAAGATGCGATGGACTTGGCAAGAAAATATAATATGCACTCGGTAAATGTAGATTTGATTTATGGATTGCCATTTCAAACTTTAGAGACTTTTAAAGAGACACTCTCTCTTGCTCTGACACTGAATCCTGACCGATTTGCAGTCTTTAATTATGCTCATGTGCCATGGCTTAAAAAGACAATGCGTAAGATAGATGAGACAACACTGCCTCGTCCAGATGAAAAACTGCAAATTATGCAATATACTATTGATTTTCTTACAAAGAACGGCTACAAAATGATAGGAATGGATCACTTCGCAAAACCTGAAGATGAGCTCTTTAAAGCCATTGAAAAAGGTGAACTACACAGAAACTTCCAAGGCTATACAACAAAAGGCGGCGCAGATCTTATAGGTGTTGGTCTTACTTCTATTGGTGAAGGTGTAGATTATTATGCCCAAAACTTTAAGGATATGCCATCGTATGAAGCTGCTATTGATGCACAGAAGCTTCCATTTGAGAGAGGTGTTTCTTTAAATGAAGATGATATGATTCGTCAATATGTCATCATGGAGTTAATGAGTAACTTCAAACTTGATATTCAACGATTTGAAAAACTTTACAATGTAAACTTCAAAGAGTATTTTGCTGATGCCATCGAAGCATTGAAGCCTTTTGTTGATGAGGGACTTATAACACTAAGCGATAAAAAAATAGAGTGTTCCCAAACGGGAACACTGCTTATTCGAAATATTGCTATGCCTTTTGATGCTTATATGAAACAACATGCAAGCAGCAATAAAACATTTTCTAAAACGGTGTAAGCAATGAGTAAAAAGCCAGAAGATATGTTCAGTTTTGATGAAATCGCTGATGATTGTGTAAAGTGCGGAAAGTGTATTCCTGTTTGTACTATTCATAATATAAACGCAGATGAGGTTACTTCCCCTCGTGGGTTTATTGACCTTTTGGGTGAGTATAAACGCGGTAATTTAGAGCTTGATAAGACTGCAAAAGATATATTTGAGAGTTGTTTTTTATGTACGAACTGTGTTGAGGTTTGTCCAAAATCACTCCCGACAGATATGATAATAGAACAAGTTCGTAGTGACATTGCCCAAAAATATGGCATTGCATGGTATAAAAAAGCATTTTTTCTACTGCTTCGTCACCGTTGGCTCAATGACCTTGCGTTTAAGATGGGTTGGGTGTTTCAGACCTGTGGCTTTAAGATAAAAGCCGACATTGACTCTATGCATTCTCGTTTTAATATTCCTATGTTAAAAGCAGATAGACTTTTACCAAGTCTGAAAAAGACCTCTTTTTTAAATGCACATCGTGAAAATATTAACAATGGTGGTAAACGCAAAGTTGCTATATTTATTGGCTGTTTAGGAAATTACAACTTTAGAAATATTGGAGATTCGCTTTTAGAGATATTAGAGGCACTTGAGATAGATGCCTTTTTGGCAAAAAGTCAGAAGTGTTGTTCTGCACCTGCCTATTTTACAGGTGATTTTGATACGGTTGATTATAATGCAAAGTTTAACATTGAGTATTTTGAAAAATTTGCAGATGATGTTGAAGCTATTTTAGTGCCAGAAGCGACTTGTTCTGCAATGCTGAAAATTGACTATGAACACTATTTTCATGATCAGCCAGAGTGGAAAGAGAGAGCAAGAAAAGTAATGAAAAAAGTCTTTATGGCGACAGAGTGGCTCCAACACCATACAGAGCTTGAAACAATTTTGGCACAAAAAGAACAAATTCCAAAAATAGTTACCTATCATGACCCTTGTCATGCAAAAAAGATGCAGGGAATCCATGAAGAGCCACGAAACCTTATCCGCCAAAATTATAAAATAGTCGAGATGAGTGATCCAAACAGATGTTGTGGATTTGGTGGGGTGACAATGCAGAGTGAAAAGTATGAGTTTGCAAAAGCTGCAGGTGCGCCTAAAGCTGCGATGATAAAAGAGACGGGTGCTGAGATCGTAAGTGCTGAGTGCTCAGCGTGTCGTATGCAGATAAATGCTTCTATGAACTATGCAGAAGTTGATACGATATTTAAAAACCCAATAGAGCTAATAGCTGAAGCTTTGAGAAAATAATATGCAACACTATTTTGTTTGGGATGCAAATCCTATTTTGTTTTCATTTGGACCTTTTCATATCTATTGGTATGGACTTCTCTTTGCAACGGCAATTCTTGTTGGATTGGAGTTTATGAAAAGGGTTTATAAAATTGAGGGCAAAGATGAGAGTAGTATTGAACCACTCTTTTTGTATGCAGTTGTGGGAATTGTCATAGGTGCAAGATTGGCACACTGTTTCTTTTATGACCCTGATTACTATATGGCACACCCTATGAAAATCTTTGCGGTATGGGAGGGTGGTCTTGCCTCTCATGGTGGTGGAGCTGGTGTTCTTATTGGGCTTTACTATGGATGTAAAAAGTATAAAGTTGATTTTATGTGGCTTATAGACAGGCTTGTTATTCCTACTGCACTTTTTGGATTTTTTGTTCGTATGGGTAACTTTATGAACTCTGAGATTTTAGGTAAACCTACAGATGTTCCTTGGGCAATTATTTTTGCAAGAGTAGATAACCTTCCTCGTCATCCTGCACAGCTTTATGAAGGGTTTTCATATCTTATTATCTTTTTTATTCTTTTGTATGTTTACAAAAATTATATAAACAAGGTAAAAAAAGGGTTTATGCTTGGACTCTTTTTAGTGCTTATTTTCACTGTTCGTTTTGTAGTAGAGTTTGTAAAAGTGCGACAGGCTGATTACTCTTTGGGCATTGATTTAACAACAGGGCAATTACTAAGTATTCCTTTCCTTATTGCAGGTATAATATTGTTAATTCGGAGTCGTAAAAAATAGTGCAAAAAGTCATACTCGCTTATTTTATTTTTATAAATGTCGCTGCGTTTATAGTGTACTGGATTGATAAACTTCTTGCAAAATCTTCTAAACGCAGAATATCAGAGAATGAACTCCATACTTTTGCACTTCTTGGCGGATTTTTAGGTGCAACACTCAGTATGTACATTTTTAGACACAAGATAAGTAAGTCCTCTTTTTTACTTGTACATATTGTAATTATACTTTTATGGATAGTTGCGCTTGTGTATTACTTTTTTGATTTTCATACACTTACTTTTATACGCCCCTCTTTATTTTAATTTATCTCTTTGTATAGTGTTTTTTCTTATCTCTATTTACAGAGAGTTTCCACAAATAATTTACTAAAAAATATCCTAAGATTGAGCCAAATATAGAGTACATAGCTGTTCCAAAATAGAGTGGTATAAAAATATTGTCAAGGTTGTTTGAAAACCATGAAAGCGTCATCTCAACGGGTTGTGGTTTCATATGAAGTAAAAAAGAACCAGTGAGATACTCCATGTAGTACATTGGTGGCATCGTAATGGGATTACTTAGCCAACACATTGCTAATCCGATGGGAACATTGAATTTTACAAATGGAACAAAGAGCAGAACTGCTGCCATCTGCATAGGCATAGGTATAAATGCAATGAAAAGTCCTATGAGTACACCACGAGAAATCATTTTTCTACTTGGAGAGAGGTATTCTGGTGGAATTTTAGATTTTTTTATAAAGGCACGGAGCTTCTCATGTTTTGAGGTATTTTTAAGTGTTTTTCTAAGCATAATTTATTACTTCTTTATATTTTTACGAATTATATCAGCTAAGAGCTTACAAATGCTAAATATGCTAGAATTAAAGCATATTAATTTAAGGGTAATAAATGTCTTTTGAAAAACTTGGGGTTTTTAAACCACTACTTGATGCTATAAATGATTTGGGATATAAAGAACCTACACTTGTCCAAAAACGGGCTATTCCTGTGATCTTATCTAAAAAAGACATCTTTGCAACAGCACAGACAGGAACAGGAAAAACTGCTGCGTTTGCACTGCCGATTTTACAAAAACTTAGAAAACCAAGTGAAGGTAGTGGTGTGCGTGCTATTATTCTCTCACCTACGCGTGAACTTAGTATTCAAA
>NZ_JALUKE010000193.1 GCF_027056685.1 Sulfurimonas sp. | reverse complement strand
TTTGCAGTAAACATACCAGAACAACTTCCACCAGATGGACATGCTTCACACTCAATCTCATAAAGTTCTTCTTTACTCATTGTTCCATCATTCACTTTACCAACTGCCTCAAACGCAGTAGATAAGTCAATTGGTGTACCATCTTTTCTATGTCCAGCTGGCATTGGTCCACCTGAAACAAAAATAGTAGGAACATTTACACGAAGTGAACCCATAATCATACCTGGAACAATTTTGTCACAGTTTGGAATACAAATCATAGCATCAAGTTTATGCGCATTCATAACTGTTTCTATAGAATCAGCAATAATTTCACGAGATGGTAGCGAATAAAGCATACCATCATGCCCCATAGCAATTCCATCATCAACACCAATGGTATTAAACACAAATGGAACACCACCCGCTTCACGAATAGCCTCTTTTACAATTTCTCCATATTCATGCAAGAAAAAATGTCCAGGGATAATATCTATATAACTGTTTGCAATTCCAATGAAAGGCTTGTCAAAATCTTCATCTTTCAGACCTGTTGCACGAAGCAAAGAACGGTGTGGAGCTTTATCGAAACCTTTTTTGATGATGTCACTTCTCATGTTTTAATCCTTAATTTTTATTCTAAGACGGCTTAGTGTCACTCTTTATAAATGCGATTATAGCATTTTTTTACTATTTTCAGATAAAAAGCCTTTACAAATGAAAAATAAATCGCTATAATTCCGGCTCACTTACAGATTGTGAGAGAAAATTGCGGGAATAGCTCAGTGGTAGAGCACAACCTTGCCAAGGTTGGGGTCGCGAGTTCGAACCTCGTTTCCCGCTCCATTTATTAAAATTGTTAAACTGTGAATTCATTCATTATGCCCGGGTGGCGAAATTGGTAGACGCAGGGGACTTAAAATCCCCCGGTAGCAATACTGTGCCGGTTCGAGTCCGGCCCCGGGCACCATTGACATGAAAGATAATAACTGGTGCCATCGCCAAGTGGTAAGGCCGCAGCCTGCAAAGCTGCTATCCCCAGTTCAAATCTGGGTGGCACCTCCATTTAACTTTTTTATGTTAAACTAAATACATCGTGGATCTTTGGCAGAGTTGGTCGAATGCACCGGTCTTGAAAACCGGCGAGGGTCACACCTCCCAGGGTTCGAATCCCTGAGGATCCACCACTTCGAAGCGCAAATTAATCCAAAAAACTATCAATAAAATCGTCAATTCTAAAATCAAGTATAATTTTTACCTAATTTAATTAGCAAAACAAAAACCAATAAATGATACAATAAAACCCAAATATCATTATTTTTTATATTTATGATGATTGCTTAATTGCATTAAAAACATAGGTGTTTTCATGAAATCTTTTTCCATTAGTAGTTTAATTATTGTTATTTTTTCGATACTTATAATTCTAGTCAGTTTTTTTCTCATTACTTCAAACTATTATTTCAGTAAACAGTTAGTCTTGACATCCATTACACACGAGATTAACAATACACGAGATGCAGTCAAAAAAGATATTCAAGAAATCGTTGATGAAACCTCTTCAGTTTTATACAGCTATAAAAATAAAAAAGAACTCTACAAGACAATCACATTTACATACAATAAAGAGATACTAACTACTCTACAGCACTTTTTAAAAAGACACCCAGAGAGAGGTGCTATATACTTTGCCCAGCCAAATGGAAGATTTTTTGAGTTATTGCGTCTGCCAAATAAAGAGTGGAAAAATATTATTGTCATAAACAAAATCAAACAAACTCTCTTGCTAGATAAAAATTTACATATACTAAAAACAGTACGAAAGAACACTGCGTTTGATGTGAGAAAACGCTCTTGGTATATTCAGGCTTTACAAACGGACAAGCTTATTTCCAGTAAACCTTATCATCTTGCAAATAGTAACAAACTTGGTATAACCCTCTCTTTATCTCTCAAAAAAAAGGCTTATGTACTCGGTGTAGACACACACTTAGAGGCAATAAATACTTTTTTACATAAGCTACAAAACGATGATGCTACTAATATATTTTTATATTCCAACAAAGGTCGCATCTTTGCAGACTCAATGCGCCAGCACGACAAAAAAGTTTTTTCAAAATATCTCACTATGCAAGAAAATAAAATTTTCATTTTTCAAAAGAGAGAAAAGAAGTACTTTGGAGTCTATACACAACTCTTTTCAGATACAAAACTTGGCCTAGCAGTTGATGCAAAAAAGGTACTAGCACCATATAGACACATTCTGTTCAATTCACTTTTAATAGCCCTCCTTCTACTTATTATTGCTTTAGTATTTGTCTTTTTTTCAACAAACTTTATTACAAAAACAATCAAAAAACTAATAGCTGAAAATGAGAAAATCAAAAATAGAAAGTTTGAAAATGTAACAGCGGTGCAAACAAATATTAAAGAGTTTCAGGAGTTAAGCAGATCACAGGTAGAGATGTCACAGAGCATTCACAACTATCAAAAGCAATTACAATCTCTACTTGATGCCATTGTACAGCTTATTGCCAAAGCTATTGATGCAAAATCACCTTACACGGCAGGACATTGTGAGCGTGTCCCTGTTCTTGCCCAGATGTTGCTTGAAACACTTAACAAAGAAGATAAACTCTTTAAAGATTTTCACTTTGATGATGAAGATGAAAAAAAAGCTTTTAAACTTGGTGCTTGGCTACATGACTGCGGCAAAGTAACAACCCCAGAATATGTAATAGATAAATCTGTAAAACTTGAAACAATCTACAATCGTATTCATGAAATTCGTATGCGTTTTGAAGTGCTTTATCGTGATGCATACATCAGCTACTTAGAAGCACTAGCAAAAGGAGAAGCAGAAGAGGAGTCCAAAAATAGACTCAAACGCAGACAGCAGCAGTTGCATGATGATTTTGCTTTTATAGCAACATCAAATGTTGGCAGCGAATTTATGGATGAATCAAAACAAAGACGCATAAAAACAATAGCACAAGAAGAGTGGACTAGATATTTTGATAACACTTTAGGCTTAGGAGAGAGTGAAACGCAGCGTTATTATGAGGAAAAGAGAGTGCTTCCAACTCAAGAAAAACTGCTTGATGACAAGGCATATCATATTATTCAAAGAGAAAATTTCAACTTTGAAGAATATAAGCATTATAGATTTAAAGAAGATGTCCCCAAACAGCTTTACAATTATGGCGAAATTTACAATTTATGTATAGAAAAAGGCACACTTACAACTGAAGAGCGATACAAAATAAACGAGCATATCATAATGACAATAAAAATGCTTGAAGCCATTCCTTTTCCAGATAAACTGCATAATGTAGCAAAATATGCAGGAACACACCATGAAAAACTTGATGGAAGCGGTTATCCGCGTAAACTAACCAAAGAGCGGTTAAGTATTCCTGAACGGGTAATGGCAATTGCAGATATTTTTGAAGCGCTGTGTGCCTCTGACCGTCCCTATAAAAAGGCAAAAACACTCTCCCAAGCACTGCAAATAATGCACTATATGGTTAAAGATGGGCATATAGATGGGGAAATATTTTCTGTTTTTGTTAGCAGTGGCACATATTTAAAGTATGCAAAACAGTTTTTGCAAGAAGATCAGATTGATGCTGTTAATACAAAAAAAATATTAGGAGAGTCCTAGATTACGCATAAAATTCCCAGCTATAATTCTACTTCTTTGTTTGAAAAAATTAGCTATTTCGGGGTTGTAAACTGTATCTAAAGTCTGTGCAAATAACTCTAACCATCTTTGAAAAGCCTGAGTAGAAAGGTTCTCAATATTGAGATGTGGAGCAAAAGGATTCCCTTTATATGCGCTATCGCCTATGGCTATTGATGCCCAAAAATTTGTCAAAAGTTCCAAATGCGCTGCCCATGTATCACTCTTCAAATCATCTCCTAATTTTGCAATAAAAAAAGGACCGACAATATCGTCTTGTAATACTTTTGCATAAAAAATCTTCACCATTTTATTTAGGTTTTCTTTTGTTACATCATTATACGGCATATTTTCTCTTTATGTTTTAATTGTGGGAGTATACCAAATTTATCACTTAAATCTAAGGTGATACCTCCATAAAAAAACAGTACTTATTTTTTCCCTGCTGCTTCGCTCTATACATCGCTTCATCTGAATGTTTTTTAATTTCATAAGCAGACTTGGAATCCTCGGGATATTTTGCAATTCCAATACTAGCAGAAACGACAATGCTTTCATTTTTACATTTTTGACTTATTCTTTTTAATAGAGCATCGGCTCTGTCTCGTAACTCTTTTTCATCTGTATAACTCACAATACTCACAAATTCATCACCACCCATTCTTGCTGAAAATCTATTAATTTCTCTAATTCTTTTAGCGACCTCTATAAGAACAATATCTCCCATTTCATGCCCATGAACATCATTTATTTCTTTAAATCCATCTAAGTCTATGAAAAACAGTGCAAATTTTTCTTTAGTATGTTCATATCTTTCAAGATGTTCTTGCAACATTTTTTCAAATAAATTACGATTCGGTAATTGTGTTAAACTATCATGTCCTGCACGGAATGTTGATTCATTCACATCCTCTCGTAGCATTGCAATCTTTTTTTGAAGTTCAGAGATAAGTCTAAAATAGTACAAAGGCAGCACTACATACGCAACTAACCAACCAATGCCAGCATCTAAATTTGCTTGCCAATAAGGTGAATATTTTAAGAGGACAATCCATGATAAAATAACTGTTATATAGGTTATATAGCCAACTTTTAGACCATAACGAGTTCCATATCCAATGATAAACCAAAGCAATGCACCAGCATAGTATACACCTAACTCACCTACAAGATAAAAAGCAATAATAGTTGCAACTATATCTGAAATCATAATCAAAATTATTCTCAGGTTTTGATACAGAAATGGGAAAAATCTTAGAAAGATAAAATAATAGAAGATGTTTAAAGCAATAACAGCAAGAGGAAGGGCAACAACATCAAAAAATGAATATATTCCAAAATGTCCACCTTTATCATAAATATAAAAGAGGTTCAAGGTAAAAATAGAAACAAGTGCAATCCGAAGAAATACCTGCATCTTTTCATTTTTAAAAGTCTGTTTCTGTTCTAAAGTGAGTTCCATAAATATCCAAAATAGAATTTTATATTCATTTTACTTCTTATAGACTTAATATATATTAAATTTAGTGAGTTTATAAATAAGAGAAGATTAATCTAACCCAAAAGGGGTTAGATTACTTTGCTAGTGCAGCTTTTGAAGCTTCAACAACTGCAGTAAACGCAGCTGCATCATTCATTGCCATATCAGCAAGAATTTTACGATCGAGTTCGATACCAGATTTGCTAAGACCATTTATAAAAGTTGAATAGTTCATACCATTTAAACGACAAGCAGCATTAATACGGATAATCCATAGTTTACGGAATTCACGTTTTTTTTGCTTTCTATCACGGAACGCATACATCATTGAGCGTTCAATTTGCTCTTTTGCTTTTCTGAAGTGTTTACGGCGACCGCTATAAAAACCTTTTGCTAATTTTAATATCTTTTTGTGTCTTCTTCTACGAACAACACCTGTTTTAACTCTTGGCATATCTTTCCTTTTTCTTTACCTAGCTATTTAAATAGTCAAGGTGCCACATCTTTGGTGGACTTGCCCAACTCTTAAAAGTTGGAGATTTTAATGAAAAACTAAAATTAGTTAATCATACCCTTAATGTTTTTCTCATCTACTTTTGCAATCACTTTTGGAGTGTTTTGCCCACGACGAGTATCTGCATCTTGTTTTGTAAGAATATGGCTTCTAAACGCAGTTCCGCGTTTAACTTGACCATTTTTCTTAACTTTAAAACGCTTTACAGCGCCTTTTACCGATTTCATTTTTGGCATCGATAATCCTTTTCGTAAAATTTTGGAAACGCAATTATACCCAAACTTTTCTAAAATTTTGCTATACTTCACTCATGATAATAGACAATTCAATAAAACACATAGAAAATGCACTTAAAGATTTGGACGATGAAGTACAAAAAATACTGCTAAACTGGGACATTCCACTCAATGAAAAAGACAACCTAATGCTCCCAATTTTACAGCAAAAAAAAGTTCTCACACAGACTTTAGAGGACTTAACCTACCTAAAAGAGCACCCACCAACACCAAATCAGCCCTGCGGTATTTCAAAATATAGAAATGATTAAGCTAAATTTGCTATAATTTCACCGCTTCTCTTTAGACCTGTGCAATAGGGTTGTGAGACAATGTGTCAGAGTAGGAATACAGCAGCACACCTTACTTCCTTATGTGCCGCAGCCATCTGGAGAGAGGCACCTTTAATAAAACAAACAAAAAGAGAAACTATGCTCTACATAGTAACCGCTCTCAAACCAGAAGCTCAAGCCTTCGTTGACTATCATAAAAACCTCAAAAAAGAAAAACTCGACAACTTTACCATCTTTAAAAACAAAAAACTTACACTTATCATCTCACATCTTGGCGTAGCAAACGCGAGAGTTGCCACACAGACACTCATTAACCATTTTGACATTACAGATGATGACATCTACTGCAACATCGGCATTTGCGGTGCGGCTTCAAAGTACCCCATCGGTGCATTGCTCAATATTGGCTCCCTCACTTACAATGATAACAGCTACCAACTGAGCAATGCCCCAGAGCATCTCACCTGCTGCGATGAAGCTATACAAACGAACAAATATAACACCGTAGATATGGAGAGTTTTGGATTTTATGACGCTGTTGTCCATAACCCTGCCATTAAAAAAGCCTACATTTTTAAAGTGGTGAGTGACCATTTCGAGCCGCACAAAGTCAACAAAGAGAAGACAAAATCACTTATTTTTAACACAATTGATGCTATAAATGAACAAATAAACTTTTAGGAATTTACTTTGAAAATATTTTTACTTCTTTTAACTCTTTTTCTTACACTAAACGCAGCCAACTCCATAGATGATGCAACACTTAAAAAGATGATAGGACGGATGCTCATCGTCGGCTTTGACGGGCAGAGTGTGGACAAAAACTCTCAAATAGTAAAAGATATGCAAAATTATCATCTCGGTGGCGTCATTCTTTTTGATGTCAACTATCATGATAGAAGCAAACAAAAAAACATCACCTCACCAAAACAGCTCCAAAAGCTCACAGCCGCACTCAAAGCGTTCTCTCCTGAACCTATTTTCATAGCCGTCGACCAAGAGGGCGGTAAAGTTGCGCGTCTCAAACCAAAATATGGCTTTACTCCAATCCCTTCTGCGTTTAGCATTGCAAAAATGCCCTTACAAAAAGCAAAAACACTCTACCAAACGCAGTCACAAATGTTGCAGCGAAATGGCATAAACTGTAACTTCGCTCCTGTGTTAGATTTGAGTGTAAATCCAAAAAACAAGGTAATCGTAGGACTTGAGCGCTCTTTTGGTAAAAGTCCAAAAAAAGTTGCCAAGTATGCCGAGCTGCTCATCGACACCCAAACGCAGCACAATATCATTTCCGTATGTAAACACTTCCCCGGTCACGGCTCTTCACTTGGAGATTCGCATAAGGGTTTTGTGGATGTCAGCAACACATGGAGCAAAAAAGAGCTCGAACCCTACAAAATGCTTATAAAAAAGCATAAAATTGATGCCATAATGACCGCGCACATCTTTAACAAACATCTCGACCCACTCTACCCTGCCACACTCTCCTACAAAGTCAACACCAAGCTGCTGCGAAACAGACTCGGCTTTAAGGGCGTCATTATCAGTGACGATATGCAGATGCGCGCCATCTCCAAATACTACTCACTCAAAGAGGCAACGACCCTCGCCATAAACGCAGGTGTGGACATTTTGCTCTTTGGAAATCAGCTCTCACACAACTCCGTAA
>NZ_JALUKE010000192.1 GCF_027056685.1 Sulfurimonas sp. | reverse complement strand
GTAAGATTCATATAGATTTCTGTTAAAACCTTTGGCAGTTTTTTTGCATCACGAATAACCGCATAAGAGTTTCTTCCAAAGAGATACGGCAGATACTCCCTCGCCTCTACATCAATGGTAATGCAAAAAGGAGTAATACCCATCTGCCTTACTTCATCTATGGCTTTTTTTGTATCTTCTATACCGTATCTGCCATCATATCTGTCAGTATCATTTGGTTTTCCATCACTTAAAATGAGTAAGAGTCTGTTTTGGCTCTGCTCTTTTTTCAGTATTTTTCCACTCTCTCGCACTGCAGCACCCAAACGAGTATAGTACCCTGGTTTTAAAACATCTATGCGACCGCGCACTAAATCTCCATACTTCTCTTTGAAATTTTTCACTATATGAAAATTAACTTTTTTATTTTTAATGGATGAAAAAGCATAAATGCCAAAAGAGTCTTCTAGCCTGTTTAGCGATTCTGAAAAAACCATAAGTGAATCTCTTATCATATCAATGACACGAATATCCTGCGTAACACCTGCCTCTGTTGAGAGTGAAATATCGGCTAAAAGCAGTGTGGACATATCACGCGTTTTTTTCTCAAAAGTTTGAAAAAATCTCTGCGGATGGTTCGATTTGTTTTGATGCCCTCTGTACTCTATCCATGCATCAAAATTTATCTCATCTCCATAAGAGAGGTTGTCTATCTTCACACGGTCAAGCTCCATCAAATCAAGTTCAGACTGGATTCTTTTCATCATTTTAGTTAATCGTTTTGGCAGAGCAATAGGCTCTACATTGATGGCAACTTGAGGATAAATACGAACATATTTTTTAAGATAGCCATCTTTTTTATAGTCCCACTCATCGCGTAAAAAACCCTTGCCTAAAGGGTAATCTTCTACATCTCTTGATGAAATATCTAGATCCATTTTAACACGCGAAGAGAGATTTGCATCTTTTTTTCCAAGGGTTATCTCATCCAAATCTGCAGCATTATAAAGAGCATCTTCATCAAAACTGTCATTCTCTTGTCTATCTACATTGACCTGTTCCATAAAGCTCATCAAAGACTCAGGTAAAAAGAGCAAAAGACCATCTGTCTCTTTCTCATCATCTATCTGATTTGCCTTTTTCTTCATCTTTAGCTCTTCGGTCTTGTCCTCTTTACCATCTTGTCGCCCCATCTCCTCTTCATCATTAAAGTCGAGCAGTTTAGCATTTGTGGCAATTGAAGGGTATATCCAAAGTGGATTTGGGTAACTCTTATCATCTAGTAACACTTCACTTTGTAAAGAGTCAATATATGATAATTCAGGATAATTTTGCACTAGTAAATCTTTGGCTTTGTTATAAAAAATTTTAAAACCTGCATATTTTTCTGTAAGAAACGCAGCCGCTCTTCTGTTTTCACTAATGATGTCATTACTTTGTAAATTTACCTGAGTAAGCATTGCACAGAGCCAATAGTAGTGCATATCGTTTAGCTCTTTGTCATGAAAGTAAGCGAGTGTAGCAGGAAAATAGAGTGCTTTTTCATCTTGCCAAGCAAGAAAAAAGCTCTTCCCTTTTCCTGTAAATTTCTCTAAGATAGTTCTAGAAGTCTCTATAAATCGTTTATCTGTAATATGCAACTCTTTTGCCTTATCACCTCCAAGGAGATGATAGAAGATTTTAAGAGATTTCTCTTTTGATTCAAAAGAGACTATAAAATCTTCATGTAAACGAGAGGCTTTTTTACGCAGATACGAATCTGCAAAAATTCCGACTTTTTCATCTATATCTTCAAGGAGCACTTTACTCCAAGAGAAGAGACGAGAGACTTTAGATGCCATTTTTAGGCTGCTACTTTGTCTTCTTTTACAAAGAAACTGTAAAAATAGACAAGAAGACCTACAAATGTCATTACACCAAAGAGTGAACGAACAATGTAAACTGCAGTCATTTTTGACTGAACATCCATAAATGCCATAGCATGCGCCGAATCAGGAATTCTTTGCATCTCTATCTGCATAACACCTGCAACAGTAAGCGCTACAGTAAGTCCTATCATTCCAATAACCATCAACCAAAACGCAGTCAGCTCAACTTTTTGTGCTTTTTCACAGTTACCATGAGGACGACCTCGTAAAATCGGCATAGCATAAGAGATCATAGTAAATACAATCATAACATACGCACCAAAGAATGAGAGGTGACCATGTGCTGCTGTAAGTTGTGTACCATGAGTATAGTAATCAACTGGAGCGAGTGTATGCATAAATCCCCAAACACCAGCACCTAAGAAACCAACTACAGCTGTACCTTTTGCCCATGTAAGTGCTATTTTATTATCATCTTGAATACGACGATTTTTTATCATGCTGTAAGCAAACAAAATCATCAAGAAAAATGGTATTGGCTCTGCAGCTGAAGC
>NZ_JALUKE010000191.1 GCF_027056685.1 Sulfurimonas sp. | reverse complement strand
ATCAGTGACGATATGCAGATGCGCGCCATCTCCAAATACTACTCACTCAAAGAGGCAACGACCCTCGCCATAAACGCAGGTGTGGACATTTTGCTCTTTGGAAATCAGCTCTCACACAACTCCGTAAAAGAGATAGTTGAAACGATATTTACACAGGTAAAAAACGGTAAAATTCCACTCCAAAAAATCATAAACGCAAATGAAAAAATAGAGTATCTCCTTACAAAAAACTCCATCATCCAAAAGCCCATCATCTTCACAACAAAACGCAAAGTAATGACAAAAGCCTACATCAAAAAGCACTACGGTATTGACGCGAAAAACATTACCATAAAGCCAAAAATCATCGTCTTGCACTGGACAGCCGTCACCAACTTTAAAGATAGCTACGCACGACTCTACCCTGAAAAACTCTTCTCAGACCGAAAAGACATCGCGGCAGCCTCGCAGCTCAATGTCTCCGCACATTTCTTGGTTGATCGCGATGGAACTATCTACCAACTTATGCCAGATAATTGGATGGCGCGCCATGTCATAGGACTCAACTACTCCGCCATCGGTGTGGAAAATGTCGGCGGAGAGGCAAACAAAAAAGAGGATCTCACCCCTGCACAAGTAGCAGCGAACATCCGACTTGTTAAATATCTCAAAATGAAATACCCCGACATCGGCTACCTCATCGGGCATTATGAGTACAAAAAAATGCAGACAACTCCACTTTGGCTCGAAAAAGATGCCTCGTACAGAACCACCAAAGCAGATCCAGGTAAGAAATTTATGCAAGCCGTCCGCAAAGGCGTTGCATCTTTACATCTTAAAGGTGCAGAGTGAGCAGCTCTTTTAGCGCCATAGATTGGTTCGTTTTTGGCTCCTATTTTCTTGTGCTTGCCATCAGCTCCTATCTCTTCTCACAGGTACAAGTCCACTCCTCTCGCGAATACTTCACAAGTGCAAACACTATGCCCCTGCTTGGAGTTGCCATCTCCATCGTCGCCACTTCACAATCTGCGGCGACCTTTTTAGGTGTGCCAGAGTTCTCCTATCTGCACGACTTTACTTTCATCGGCTTTTATCTTTCTTCCCTGCTTGCCATACTCTTTATAAACAAATATTTCGTGCCGCGCTTTTACGCCATAAACGCAGTGACAGTCTATGAACTCTTGCAAAACCGCTATGGCGAACGCGCCAAAAAAGCAGCTGGCTTAATGTTTCTGCTCGGACGAGTAATGGCAAGTGGCGCAAGGCTCTACATCGGTGCGCTTGCTGTGAGTATGATTTTGTTTATGGACATCACTTTTTCTCATATGTTTCTCTCTTTTATCATTTTACTCCTTGGCGCACTTGCCTACACCTACTTTGGCGGCATCAAGTCCATCATCTACAGTGACATCATTCAGGCTGTCACCTATGTCGGTGCGGGGATTTTTGTCTTTTGGTACTTGTATGTTTCTCTTGGGGATGTGAACATATTGCAAATACTTCAAGAGCATCATAAGCTGCGTTTACTCGACACTTCACTCGATGGCAAGTTCAGCATCTTTGGACTGCTCACAGGATGGCTGCTGCTCAATATCGCTGCGTTTGGACTTGACCAAGATATGACACAAAGGGTACTGAGTTGCAAAAACAAGAGCGACGCTGCAAAATCACTCCTGCTCTCCATCGTTTTTACCATCCCTATTGTGCTGCTTTTTCTTGGCATCGGGGCACTTTTGTACCTCCACTACCACGCAAACTCAGTCTCACAAAACTTTCACGGCGAGAGCATCACTATATTTATGTACTACATTCTCAACGAAATGCCAACAGGACTCAAAGGCTTGGTAACAGTCGGAGCAATAGCCGCCGCACTCTCTTCGACAAACTCCGTCTTAGGCGCGATGGCTTCTGTTGCCGTTGAAGACATTTACAAACCATACAAACGCAGCCATGCTCCACAAACAACAGAAGCACACTTTCTCAAAGCCTCAAGAGTTGCCGTACTGCTCTTTGCCTTTATTCTGCTAATAATGGCAACACTCAGCTACTTCTGGCAACGATACAGCGACCTCTCACTCATCAGCTTCGCCCTCGGTGTAATGAGCTTTGCATACACTGGACTTCTAGGCGTATTCTTCTCCGCTATCTTCACTTCACGCGGTACAGAAAAGCTTGTCCCCTACTCCCTCATAGCAGGATTTTTCACTGTTTTAGCCCTACAGCCATACACCTTTGGCATTCATGTAGGATTTGCTTGGCAGATGGTTATAGGAACAGGGGTTGCGTTTGGGGTTATGCAGTTAAGGAAAACCGCTATCTAAGTTTTACGTTGCTGATGGTTTTCAAGAAGCCTTTTGCCATGAACTACAGCTACAAATAATATATCTTGATTGTTTATTTTATAGATAAGTCTATAACTATAAACAAAAATTTCTCGAATTTTTGTGTCATTAAATTCAGGAACTTTACGACCTAGTTCTGAAAATTCTTGTAATATTTCTGCTTTTTCAAAAAACTTTGAAACTACTGATTTTGCATAAGTTGGGGAATCTTTTTCTATATAAGTGGCGATTGACTCAATATCTTCAAGAGCCTCTTCTGACCACTTTAGTGTGAAAGCCATTTAGCCATTCTTTGTTTTGCATCTTGATGTGATGAGATTTCACCATTTTCAGCACGGCTAATACCATTTTTAATTTTTTCTACAACATAAAGGTGATATTGAATATCTTCATAAGTACAGTTATCTGGAAGACTTTGAATCATCTCTTGTGCTTCTTCTTTTACAGCTCCCATGCACTCTCCCTTTTTGTCTGTATTATAGCATATCTAAGATTTTACCTAAAAATAGAGATGAAGTCGATCTCCAAATTATTAAGAGAAAAATTATTTGATTTGACTAAAATATATAAATAATATATAATATTGATATACAAAATAGGAGTGAATTATGCATAACCTTTCAGAATTACAAAAGCAACAGGTCGGACTGCGTTTACCAAAATATCTGCTTGATGATATTGATGAGTTTACAAAAGCCTATTCGCTCAATCGTACAGATATTATAGTTGAAGCGGTCAAGTCATATATTCAAGAACAAAAAGCGGAGATTTTTTATGACTCTTTTGAAAACTCTGCAAAAGAGTTAAAAAGTGTCTTATCATCTAAAGAAAAACAGAACAACTTACAATCACTTGATGAGCTCATAGATGAACTTGAACATAATTAGTTTAGAGAGCTTCAAGCGTGACATTAAAAAACTTTTTAAAAAGTATAAGCAAATTACAAAAGACCTTAAAACACTGCAACAGGAATTAAAACAAAATCCAAAAGCAGGCATAGAACTCGGTTCTCATTGCTACAAAATCAGGGTTGCAAATTCCTCTGTTCCAACTGGTAAGAGTGGTGGATTTCGAGTAATTTATTACTATTTAGACAATAAAAACAATATTTACCTTATGGCAATTTACTCCAAAAGTGACCTCTCTAATATAAGCGAAAGTAAAATTTTAGCAATATTACAAGAAAACGACCTCATATGAAACAACTTACTGAACTCTACATCGGTGTAATGAGCGGCACATCCTTAGATGGAGTAGATGTAGCACTTTGTGAACTCTCGCATGACTCTTGCAAACTCATTCACTCTCTTGAGTATCCGCTCCCTGCCGAGCTTAAAGCCGAAATACTTTCCATTATAAACGCAGCGACAAGTATTAAAGAGGTGGGGAGTTTACATACAAAGCTTGGGCAGCTCTTTAGCGATGCCCTCAATGCACTTTTAACTGCGTTTGACATAGATGCGAGAAGTGTAAACGCAGTGGGGCTACATGGGCAGACACTTTGGCATGAGCCAAACGCAGCGTTTCCTTTCTCTTTGCAACTTGGTAATGCCAATGTTGTTGCAGCACAAACTCACACAACAACTGTAGCAGATTTTCGTGGAATGGACATTGCAAACGGTGGGGAGGGTGCGCCTTTTGCTCCTGCATTTCATCACTTTTTATTTGGCTCTTCTAAGATAAAACGCGGGGTTGTCAACATTGGCGGCATGGCAAATCTTACTGTTTTAGGCGAAAAGTTACTTGGTTTTGATGTGGGCTGTGGGAATGTTTTACTTGATTATTGGGTGGATGCTAAACGCAGTCAGAAGTATGACAAAGATGGTCTCTTTGCAAAGAGTGGCAAAGTTCATAATGCTCTGCTTGATGCACTCCTTGCAGATGCCTACTTTCAAAAAGCTGCTCCTAAAAGTACGGGCAGAGAGTATTTTAATGCCGCTTGGCTTGAGAGTAAACTTACTGCGTTTAGTGGTGTGAGTGATGCAGATGTGCAAAGAACACTCCTTGAGCTCACTGCACAAAGCATTGCCAATGAGCTAAAAATATTTCATATTCAAGAGCTTATACTCTGCGGTGGTGGTGCAAAAAACAACTTTTTGGTAGAGCGACTGAATACGCTTTGTGAGTGTGAAGTTACACACAGTGAAGCCTACGGTGTGGATGGTGACTTTTTAGAAGCAATGCTCTTTGCGTGGCTTGCCCACAAGCGCCTGCACAAAGAGAAAGTTGCACTCAAAAGTGTTACCGGTGCGAAAACAGATTCTATTCTTGGAGCGATTTATGAAGCAAGTTAGCGAGTACATACAAACAACACCCTACAAAGAGTATGATATAAGCATCGCCTCTGCCGATGCGAGTTTTAGAAAATACTACCGCCTTACAAAAGATGACAAAAGCTTTTTGTTGATGGACAGCTCACTTGAAAAAGAGTCACTCATACCTTTTTTGAATGTCACGAAAAGACTCAAAAAAGCAGGGGTCAATGTACCTGAAATCTATGCGAAAAATCTCTCGCTTGGGTATCTTATATTAGAAGATTTTGGCGATACACATCTACTCTCACAGCTAAACGCAGCGAATTTTAAAACGCTCTACAAACAAGCCATAGATGAAATCATTACCATGCAAAAGGCAGAGACAGCAGGTCTGCCACTCTATGACAAAGCATTTTTACACTTTGAGATGGAGTTGATGCAAGAGTGGTTCTTAGAGAAAAAACTTGGACTAACACTCACACAAACGCAGCTAACGTTAGTAGAAAAATCACTTGAAAATATTGCAAACGCAGTGCTTGAACAGCCGCAAAACATCTTTGTGCATAGAGATTACCACTCACGAAATATTATGCTGACATCTAGCAACCAACTCGGCATCATTGACTACCAAGATGCCATGAACGGCGCACTTACTTACGACTTGGTCTCACTTCTTAAGGACTGCTACATCGCCTTTAAACGCAACGACATAGAAGAACTTGCACTCTACTTTCGAGATAAGAAGGACTTAAGTATCAGCGATGCAGAGTTTCTGCGTTGGTTTGATTTTATGGGATTGCAGCGCCACATCAAAGTGCTTGGCATCTTCTCTCGTCTACATCTTCGTGATGGCAAAGATGGCTACCTTAAAGACATTCCACTCACAAGAAAATATGTTATAGATACAGCCAAGCGTTATGATGAGACAAAAGAGCTCGCTTCGTTTTTGGAGCAACACTCATGAGAGCGATGATACTAGCAGCAGGACGCGGAGAACGCATGCGTCCACTCACAGACACTCTGCCAAAACCGTTGCTTGAAGTGGGAGGCAAAGCACTCATAGTCTGGCACATAGAAAATCTTGCACGCAACGGTTTTACAGAGGTTATCATCAACATTGCACATCTGGGGTATAAAATTCCAGAGTATCTCGGTGATGGCTCAAAGTGGGGCATAGATATCACCTACTCCGATGAGCAACAAAGCGGCGCACTTGAGAGTGCCGGAGGCATCATCAAAGCACTGCCACTACTAGCAGACGAGCCTTTTTTAGTGCTAAACGCAGACATATTTTGTGCATACGAGTATGACGCTGCGTTTGTACTCGGCGACACACTCGCACACCTTATTCTTGTGCCAAATCCACCGCATAATGAAAAAGGAGACTTTGGGATTGATGGTGATTTAGTGCTAAACGCAGCCGACATTATGTACACCTTTTCAGGCATAGGCTATTACCATCCCAAACTTTTTGCACATCAAAAGTTACAAAAAAGCCCACTTGCACCACTTTTGCGAGAGTTTGTGGACAAAGGTCTTGTAAGTGGCTCGTTATTTAATAAAATGTGGCACGATATAGGAACTCCACAAAGGTTGCAGCAGATAAATGAAACACTTTAACATACTCTTTTTACTCCTTTTTAGCTCCCTCCTCTCAGCACACTACAATGACTGCGATTTTAAAAATAAAAACTATGAAGATATATGTCATACGGTGGTAAAACACGGCGTATCGTATAAATATGCCAATGAATTTTTACTCTCCTACTTTAAAACACAAAAGTTCGATGAAGTAAGCTGGAGGTATCTGCAACCCTCAAAAATAAAATACCATAGAGAAAAAGAGAAAGAAGCGAATAATGTCCTTGTAAAATATGTCCCAAAGATGGTTGTAAACTTGAAAAAATACAAAAAAGTCTATGACCTTGCAGAGAAGAAGTATGGTGTAAACCGTGAGATCATCGCGGCCATTTTACTTAAAGAGACAAAGCTCGGCAAAATAAAACCTACGCATGATGCCTTTATAGTCTTTAACACCATTGTCGTGCGAACCAAACCAAAAACTTCTCGTGAAAAATGGCTGCTTAAAATGGGCAAAACAAATATGGCTTCCATCATTGAACACTGTTACAAAGAGGGTGTCACCCCTGAGCAGTGTAACCTGCCTAGCTCTTATGCAGGAGCGGTGGGCATTCCTCAGTTTATGCCAAACAGTTTTGCCTACACAGACTCTTACAAAGGTAAAGTTGCAGATATTACCAAAATGCCAGATGCTATTCTTTCTGTGGCAAAATTTTTACATATAAAAGCGAAGTTTGACACCCTCATTGACTTCTCAAAGATGCCTAATGTTCCTAAAGTAGAAGCAGCATGGTATAAGTATGATTTTCAAAATGAGAATGCTTCATTTTGTTACGAGAAGAGCCGCAGTGGAAAAATCTATCAATGTTTTACAAAAGATAGAGAGGAACTACAGTATATGAAAAAATATGTCCAAAAAATAATGCGCTATAATAACTCTTCAAATTACGCTGTAGGCGTTATGCGTCTGGCGTATGATGCACATAAATTATTAGAAGGAAAACAATAGATGAGTAAACTAACCATAATGCACAACCCACGCTGCTCAAAATCACGAGAAGCAGTGAAAATACTAGAAGAAAACGGTGTAAACGCAGAGATAGTCAAGTACCTTGAGACACCACTGACAAAAGAGGAGATAAAAGAACTACTGAAAATGTTAGGCATAAACGCAAGAGATTTAATGCGTACAAAAGAGGAGATTTACAAAGAGTTAAATCTTAAAGATGTAGAAGATGAAGAGAAGCTCATAGAGGCGATGGCTGAGCATCCAAGACTTATAGAGCGCCCGATTGTCATAAAAGATGACAAAGCAGTCATTGGCCGTCCACCTTCAAAAATCGTTGATTTTTTAAAGGCTTAAACGCTCAATACTCACTCCATTATCTTTTAAAAACTTCGAGATAATTTCAGAGTGAGTATGCTCATAAGGCCTGTCATAAACAATGCGTTTAATACCACTCGCTATGAGATTTTTACTACACTCACTGCATGGTTCAAGTGTTACATAGATAGTCGCGCCCTCTATGCTTATACCTTTTCTTGCTGCCCATATAATGGCATTCATCTCTGCATGAATCTCATAAGTCTTAGACCATTCATGATGTTCTGAAGTGTATTCGCCGTCCCAATAATCACAACAGTTTACATACCCTGGAGGTGTTCCATTATAACCCGTACTTAAAATACGCCCATCTTTTACAATAACTGCTCCAACTTGTTTAGAGACACACTTCGATGCAGAGGCAATTTCTGTTGCTATTTTTATAAATATTTGATCACTTAACATATTTTTTACTTTGGCATTCTAATAATACGAATATCTGCAT
>NZ_JALUKE010000190.1 GCF_027056685.1 Sulfurimonas sp. | reverse complement strand
ATTTTTTCCAATATTAGCAGTATATCCAACATTACTAACGGCTTGGGAAGTTTTTTTATTATATACAAGTTTTTGTGTAGAAAATTGAAAACCATTATCTCTACTATAAATAACATTACCTTCCAAGGTCACTATATTATTTTTATATATTCCCTTTTGCGCTTGCATATTTGCTATATATTTTGGAGATTTATCGGTATAGTCAATATCTTTAACTATAAACCTATCATCATATTTTGTGCCACTTGAACCAAGCATATATGTTTGCAATCCAAAAGGTGTAAACTCATACATAGTAAAGTTTTTTAACTCAAGTTGTGGCACATCCACAAAATGCTGCTCTTTTAATTTCAGAGGTTTAAAAAAGAGAAAAATCATTAAAAGACCACCAAAAACCAAGCTTAAAAATATATTGATATTAATAATCTACCCCTTATATCCAAACAGAAAGAAACAGGTCTCTTTGCAAATTGTCATCTACTATAAGATCTATCATTTCGCGCACTGCACCTTCCCCTCCATTTTTTTTAAGCACGGTATCTACTATCTCTTTTATTTCACTTACTCCGTTGTTTGGAGTAAAACTTCTTCCTGCTAAACGCAGCATATTAAAGTCATTAAGATCATCACCTATTACAGCAACTTCATCAAAATCGATGTCTAATTTTTCCACAATCTCTTTTAAAACACTCTGTTTATCATTGATTCCCTGGTAAAGATGTTGCACGCCAAGTTCTTCAGCACGCTTTTGTACGATTTTAGATTTGCGACCTGTAATAATGGCAACATAATTTCCCATTTTAATCCATGTGGCAATACCAAGACCATCTTTAACATTAAAAGCTTTACTCTCTATCCACTCAGCAGAGTAGAAAAGTGAACCATCCGTTAAACATCCATCAACATCTAAAACTAAAAGCTTTATCATAGTACATCTTTTGTGCTTGGAATTCCCACTCTTTCATTTGCCGCAGTTGCCCGTCTAATGGCAACTGCCACTGACTTAAACGCAGCTTCTATAATGTGGTGTCTGTTTTTTCCGCGCTGCTCTATGATGTGCATACTAATTTTTGCATTAAGCGCTAAAGCTCTAAAAAACTCCTCTACAAGTTCAGTGTCAAACTGCCCTACTTTTCCATCTACATTAAGTTCATAGACTAAAAATGGACGGTTACTTAAATCTAAATCACATGAAACGCAGGCTTCATCCATTACAATATTTGCACTTCCAAAGCGTTCCATATTTTTTACAGGGTAAATCGCTTGCGCTAAAAGAGAACCTATAACAATTCCAACATCTTCAACACTGTGATGATCATCAATATGAGTATCGCCCTTACAACGAACATCCAAATCCATTAAAGAGTGCTTGGTAAAACTCTCAAGCATGTGATCTAAAAATCCCACACCAGTATCTATATTGCTTTTACCTGTTCCATCTAATTTGAGTGAAACTGTAATGTCTGTCTCTTTTGTTGTTCTTGTTTTTGTTATCATGTTTTTAATCCTCTTTTACTATAAATGCGTGTTTAAATATACTGTTAGCCTTGTAATCTCTAGCCTCTTGTTCACTTTTAAATCCCTCAAGCCATACTTTAAAGAGTCGTCCATTATTACTCTGTACATCTTTTATTACAGTTGTATATCCATCTTTTTTATCATACTTTTCTTGAGTTAAAATAGCACCTCTGATGTTTACAAAAGAGGCTATTTGAATGGCATAACCACTTACTTCTACACTCTTTGGTGATTTTTTAAGTTGTTTTCTTGTCGGAATTGTACGGCTTCCCTTACCAGCAAAACCTAAGACTTCAAGAGTCACGGGAGCAGTTCCCGTTCCTATCATACCTATTTTTGATGCTGCAGCTTTTGAAAGGTCAATAATTCTCGTTGCAACAAAAGGACCACGGTCATTTATTCGTACAACTGCACTTTTGCCATTTCTTCTATTTGTCACGCGAACAATAGTATTCATTGGCAGAGTTTTATGTGCAGCGGTCATATCCCACATATTGTATCTCTCACCATTTGAGGTCAATTTTCCATGAAAGTTCGGACCATACCAGCTTGCATTTCCATGAAACTCATCACCGACATTCACAACTGTAGGGTGGTATCTAATACCTCGAACAACATAAGGACGCATTGTGGCATGTGAGTACTTTTTTTTATCCAAATGTGCAGCATAGGCACTACTGTCATCAACATACTCATGTATCGGAGTATTGTTCGTACTACGGTATGCACCTGGTCCTCTTGTACTACATCCCGCAAGTAAAAGCAGTGCTACAGTAGAAAAAACTATAACTCTATTCATAAAGTTTCAACCTATCACCAACTTTTATGAAAGAGCCTTTTATATTGTTTTGTGCTCTCAAATTTTTTAGGCTAATATGATGCGCCTTGGCTATAGAAAGCAA
>NZ_JALUKE010000189.1 GCF_027056685.1 Sulfurimonas sp. | reverse complement strand
GTGATGATGAAATAGTCATATTTACCCCTTAAACAGTTAATTACTCAGTCAGTTAATGGTACTCTCATAAAACTTAATCTTTTTTTAAATTTTATGATTATTTTATATTTGCTGTATTCATGAAACATAAAATTTTTATATCGATTTATCTTAACTAGCATAAACATCATAGAAAGTCATTAGAACACTCTAAGCACTTTTATTGTAAAATCATTCAAAATATTTAAATAAAGGTGTATTAATGGCAACTGTTGGTATGAGTGATATTAAAAAAAATGTTCGTCTTGTAGTGGGTGAAGTTCCTTATAAAGTAGTGGAGTTTCAACATGTAAAACCAGGGAAGGGTGCTGCATTTGTTCGTATGAAAATGAAAAGTTTTTTAAATGGAAAAGTAGTTGAGAAGACTGTACATGCTGGTGATAAGTTTGAAGTTCCTGAGATTGACTATAAAACAATGCAATATTTGTACGATGATGGCGAAATGTACCAATTTATGGACAATGAAACTTATGACCAACTAGGACTTTCATACGAGCAGTGTGATGAGGCTTCTAAATGGTTTAAAGATGGTATAAATGTAGATATTGTTTTTTATAAAGGTCAAGCTATTTCTGTACAGGCTCCTGAAATTATGGAATTTGTAATTACAGATACGCCACCAAACTTCAAAGGTGATACTTCAAGTGGAAGTAAAAAACCTGCAACACTAGAGAGTGGGGCAGTAGTTCAAGTTCCATACCATGTTTTAGAGGGTGATACTGTTAAAGTAAATACAGTTGATGGCGAGTATTTAGAAAAAGTTAAGTAATTAACGCAATATAAAAAAGAGGAAAGTAGCATGGGATTAAGTAATAAAGAGTTACCAAAGTTAGGCTTTTTATATATGGACTATGTCCTAAGATTTTTTGATCATTCAAATTTCAAAGGTTGGCCAAATAAAATAGAGACTGTCACCTATCATTGGAAAAATGATAAAGATAGATTTATTAAAGAGGTTAAAGCTAAGAAGATTGATGTCCTTATTGGTAATGTTCCTGCTACTGCGTATGAGACTTTTCGTGAGATTGCTCGTGAATTGCCTCATGTGCGTTTCATTCCATCTTTAGATACACAATTTTCAAATAAATCGAAAGAGAATGTAACACGATTTGCATGGAAATATGGCTTGCCTATTCCAAAAACATATATTTACTATAATCATAAAAATGCAGATAAGTTTTTGAAAAAATGTGAATATCCAAAAATTATTAAAAAATCTTACGGTCCATCAAATTATGGCGGATACTTTGTGCATAAAGTTGATAGCTATAAAGAGGCGCGTGAGCTTTTTGATGAAAAACGCTACCATCCTGAGTATTTTCAAGATTTCGTTCCTATGGAAGCAGATATTCGTGTAATGCTTATTGGGCATAAACCTGTTTGTGCTTTTTGGCGTCGTGCTCCAGAGGGAGAATGGCTTACAAACACTTCACAAGGTGGAAGTATGGACTACAATGATGTTCCAAAGTCTGTACTTGATTTGGCTGTAAAAGTTTCAAAAGCAGCAAAAGCTGAGTATTGGGCTTGTGATGTTGCTTATGGAAAAGATGGCAAGGTTCGTATTTTAGAGTGTGCGACTGCGTTTGCTGCGTTTCCTTACATTCGTGACTGGATTGGTGAGTATTTGATGTGGCTTTTAAGCGATGGTCGTTTTAGAAAACCAAATATGCCTATGTTTAACTGGGAAGAGTTAGGAAAAATTTCTCCTGATTTACTAAGAACTATGAGACACATAACATTTGGTAAATTTAATGTAAGTTATGATGGTGCTTACTTTGGAAATAAAAAGAAAATGTATGGCAAAAAAGAGGTTTATATTCATGAACTTGATGCAAAATATAAGGTTTTTCCTGTTAAACGCAGATATGTTGAAGAGTGGCCAAGTGAGAAATGGAATTATCAAGATAAACTTGCACTTAAACCTCTTAGAAGCTTGAAGAAAAAATCAGATATAGAAGTACCAACACCTACAAAAGATGAGAGTGCTGAATCTGTAAAAAATGAAATAAAAATTACAAAAGAAGAGTTAGGTGACTTTTTAACAGCTATTGATGGGATTGGCAAGAAAAAAGTAAAAAAACTTGTTGAACACTTCGGTAGTGTTGATGATGTAATTGGTGTTATTCATCAAAATCCTACAATTCTTGAAGAGGTTCAAGGCTTTAGTGCTAAACTTATTAAAAAAGTTGAAAAAGCTTGGAAAAAACTTCTTAAATAAACATCTATGAAGTCCTTTTCTTGGGCTTCTTTTTAATCAATTCATAAAAAATTAAAATCAAAGGTACTGCTTTGAGTGCAAAACCACAATTTACACATCTCCATTTACATACAGAATACTCACTTCTTGATGGTGCAAACAAACTTACAAATCTTATTTCACGAGTCAAAGAGCTTGGAATGACCTCTGTTGCTATGACAGACCATGGAAATATGTTTGGTGCTATTGACTTTTACAAGCAGATGAAGAGTGCAGGACTAAAGCCTATCATCGGGATGGAAGGCTATATTCACAATGGTGAAACCCTAGATGATAAGAGTACAAAACAGCGTTTTCATATCTGTTTATATGCTAAAAATAAAAAGGGATATGAAAATCTTATGTACCTCTCTTCTCAGGCATTCATAAAAGGTTTTTACTACTATCCACGCTTAAATAAAAAAGAGTTAAGAGAACATAGTGAGGGCTTAATATGTAGTTCTGCCTGTTTGCAGGGTGAAGTAAACTGGCATCTGAATATGCAAAATGAGAGAAATGTAAAAAATGGTGCTTTAGGATATGAGGGTGCATTAGAAGTTGCACGAGAGTATCAAGATATTTTTGGAGATGATTTTTATCTTGAAGTTATGCGTCATGGAATTGGAGATCAACTCTACATTGATGAGCAAATACTGAAAATTGCCAAAGAGACAGGAATAAAAGTAGTGGCAACAAATGACACACACTACACTTACGCCGGTGATGCACAGTATCATGAAGCGTTTATGTGTATAGGAATGAATAAACTCTATGATGATCCAAAGCGTATGCGTCACTCTGTTCATGAGTTTTATATTAAATCGCCTGAGGAGATGGCTCGTCTTTTTGTGGATATTCCTGAAGCCATAGAAAATACGCAAGATATTGCAAATAAAATTGAAGAGTTTGTGCCTATTGTAAAGTCACCAACACCACCAAATTTTAAGTTTACAAAAGAGTATGCAGAGGCTGAGGGGCTTGATATTAACTTTGAAGATGATGCACCACTGCCTGAAAATCCTACAGAAGAGCAGAAGAAAAAATGGCTCTCAGCAGCAGATAAAAATGATGCAGCTTACTTTGTTTACAAGTGTAGAGAGGGGCTTGAAAAACGATTAAAAATTGTTCCAAAAGAGCGTCATGAAGAGTATAAAGAACGATTAGAATTTGAGATGGACATCATTAACTCTATGAAATTTCCAGGATACATGATGATTGTATGGGATTTCGTTATAGAAGCAAAACGCATTGATGTTGCTGTAGGACCTGGTCGTGGTTCGGCTGCTGGAAGTTTAGTTGCATTTTCACTAGAGATTACTGATATTGACCCTATGAAGTATGACCTGCTTTTTGAGCGTTTTTTAAATCCTGAACGAGTAAGTATGCCCGATATTGATATGGACTTTATGCAGGCTCGTCGTGGGGAGGTCATAGACTATGTGGTGCGAAAATATGGGCGAAATCAAGTGGCACAAATCATCACTTTTGGTTCACTCTTAGCAAAAGGGGTTATTCGGGATGTTGCTCGTGTGCTTGAGATGCCTTTAAGTCAAGCTGATAAAATGGCGAAACTTATACCTGATGAGCTGGGAATTACCCTTAATGGAAAAACGAAAAATGGTAAATTCGTTGATGGTGCTTTTCAAAAAGAGCCAAAAATTCAAGAACTCATTGATAGCGATCCAAACGCAGCGCGTGTTTGGGAGTTTGCTAAAAAACTAGAAGGGCTTAAACGCAATGCAGGAATGCATGCTGCTGGTGTAGTAATATCAAATGAAGAACTTTGGAAAAAGACACCTATTTATAAGCCATCTGGTGAAGATACTTTTGTAACACAATATTCACTCAACTATATGGAAGATGTTGATCTGATTAAATTTGACTTCTTGGGTTTAAAAACGCTTGATGTTATTCAAAATGCTATTAAACTTATTAAACGCAGATATAACCGAGAGGTTGAGTGGCATAAAATAGATGAAAACGACAGAGAAGTTTATGATGTTATTCAAACAGGTGATACTGTTGGAATGTTTCAGATAGAGTCTTCTGGTATGCAAGATTTGAACAAACGCTTAAAGCCTTCAACATTTGAAGATTTAATTGCAGTTTTAGCACTTTACCGTCCTGGTCCTATGGAGTCTGGAATGCTTGATGACTTTATTGAGCGAAAACATGGTCGTCAAGAGATTACCTATGTATTTCCTGCACTTGAAGATATTTTAAAACCAACTTATGGGGTTATTGTTTATCAAGAACAGGTTATGCAGATTGTACAGACAATTGGTGGATTTAGCCTTGGTGGTGCAGATATTGTGCGTCGTGCGATGGGGAAAAAGAAAGTCGAGGAGATGATTAAATACAACAAAGAGTTCTCTGAGGGTGCTGCAAAGCAGGGGCTTGACTACAAAACAGCTTCAGAACTTTTTGATTTAATTGAAAAATTTGCAGGGTATGGTTTTAACAAATCTCACTCAGCAGCTTATGCCATGGTAACATTTCAAACAGCATGGCTTAAAACTTACTATCCGAATGAATTTATGGCAGCACTTCTGACATCAGATAAAGACAATACTGAAAAAGTTGTTCGTTATATTGATGAGGTAAAACGGATGGAGATTGAACTTGCTCCACCTGATGTTTGTGACTCACAACTTGAATTTTCTGCAATCACTAAAGATAATAGAGAGATTATTCTGTTTGGTTTGGGTGGAATTAAAGGTGTCGGTGAAGCAGCCATTCATGCTATGCTTGAAGAGCGTGAAGAAAATGGGGACTATACAACTTTACAAGATTTTGTAAATAGAATTGAACCTAGTAAAGTAAATAAAAGAGTGATTGAAGCCTGTATAAAAGCGGGTGGATTTGATAGATATGGCTACTCAAGAAAAGCACTGCTTGACCAAATAGACCTTATAGTCGAGACTGCAAAAAAAGCGAGTGAAGCGAAGAAAAATGCTGTTGGAAGTCTTTTTGGAGATGATGAAGAGATAACAACTGTTGAACTTACGCTTACAAATTGTGAAGAGTATGAGCTTAAAGAGATACTGGAGTTTGAAAAAGATACTTTGGGCTTTTATGTTTCTGGGCATCCTATGGATGATTATCGTGAAGAGTTAGATGAGTTAAACTATACCCTTTCTTCTGAATTAGAAAATATAAAAGATGGTTCTTTTGCCATTTTTATAGGTAAAGTTGAAGAGATAACAAAAAAAGTTTCTAAAAAAGGAAATCAGTTTGGCATTGTAAACCTGATGGATTTTCATGGAAATATTGAGATTATGCTTTTTTCAGATAAATTGGAACAACTCTCACAAATGAATTTAGAAGAGCCAGTTGCGTTTAAGGCAAGAGTTACGCTTACCGATTTTGGACCGCGTCTCAATGTTACAAAAATTATGGCACTCAAAGATGCAAAAAGAGAGACCAAAAAGGTAAAAAAAGAGGTGCAAGAAGCTCCACCAGAACCTATAAATTTAGCTGTAAGACTCTCACAAGATTTTGATGTGCTAGAAAATTTATACGCTACTATAAGACAAAACCCAGGTAACCGTCCTCTAAAAGTAACCATAGTATCAAAACTACACAATGTCGTCATTGATTCTGCTATTCGCGTTGGAAGTCAGATTGTTGGCGCTTTAGAGGGAAATGCATTTGTGGATATAATAAGTTAGTGAAAAAAGGAAGAGAAAAATATGAATAGAGAAGATTTTAATGAGGGACTTTTAGGTTTTTTAGATGCTTCACCAACCCCTTTTCATGCAACGCGAAATATGGCGATGATGTTTGAAAATGCAGGATTTGTAAAACTGAATGAAGTTGAAAATTGGGAGCTAGAAGCTGGGAAAAAGTACTATGTTACTCGTAATGACTCTTCTGTTATTGCATTTACTTACCCTAAAAATGATTTGAAATATTTAATGATTGGTACGCATACTGATTCGCCAAATCTAAAACTTAAACCAAACGCAGTTATAAAAGAGCATGGCGTTGTAAAGTTTGGGGTAGAGCCTTATGGTGGACTTCTGCTCAATCCTTGGTTTGATAGAGATTTATCACTTGCAGGACGAGTGAGTTATCTTGATGCTGAAAATAGAGTACAAAATGCACTCATAGATGTGCAAAAACCTTTGGCAATAGTCCCTTCACTCGCTATTCACCTTGATGATAAAGCAAATAAAGATAGAACTATAAACAAACAGACCGATATGTGTCCAATTCTCTCTACGAATGAAGATTTTGAGCTTGATGATTTTCTTCGTTGGCAACTTGATAAAGTGGGTGTGCGTGATGTAAAAGAGATTTATGCAAATGAGCTAAGTTTTTATGATACACAAAAGGCTGCGTTTGTGGGGCTTAGGGATGATTTTATAGCAAGTGCAAGACTTGACAATTTACTAAGTTGTTATACTGCTATGCTAAGTATATGTAGTGTGTCAGAAGAAAAACCTATGCTTTTTATTGCAAGTGACCATGAAGAGGTTGGGAGTGATTCTACAAGTGGAGCAGGGGGAAGTTTTCTTGAGAGTACACTTAAACGAATTTTTCCAAATTTTGAAGAGTACATACAAATGGTGCGAAGTTCTTTAATGATAAGTGCCGATAACGCTCATGCTATTCATCCAAATTATCCTGCTAAGCATGATGCAAACCATGCTCCATATATAAATAAAGGTGTTGTTATAAAAGTCAATGCAAACCAGCGTTATGCTTCAAATTCTCAAACGATTGCAAAGTTTATGCAAAATGCGAAAAATTTGGAGTTACCACTTCAAGAGTTTGTTACTCGTAGCGATATGGGATGTGGCTCAACAATAGGTCCAATTACTGCTACTCGCATAGGCGTAGATACCATAGATGTTGGACTTCCCACTTATGCGATGCACTCCATTAGAGAACTTGCAGGAAGTGATGACGCTCATATGCTGTATAAGATTTTAACAGGATTTCAACTTTAGATGGCAACAGTTACACCAGAAGAGTTAAATCTTTTAATAGAGCAGACCTATAAGGTAGAGAAGGAGTTTACTGAACTCAAAAGCTCTTATGCAAATCTCCAAGATACTGTTGAAAAGCTAATTGAATTTTTACCAAATGCAATCTGGATACTCAATAGTGACAACACTGTTTTTGTGCAAAATTCTTATGCTAGAGAACTCTATAAACTGCTTAAAGAGTTATCGTACAGAGATGAAGATTATGAGATTCAGTTTAATACGCGCTCCTATCTTGTAAAGAGTTCAACCTATAAAGATAAAGTGATGTTAAGTGTTACAGATATAACTGATCAAAAACGAAAAGAAAATTTAGCAACAATGGGGCAGATGGCAGCACACCTCTCTCATGAAATACGAAATCCAATAGGTTCTATCTCTCTTTTGAGTTCTGCTCTAAAAAAGAAGGTTATTCCTCAAAATGTACCTATTGTTGAAGAGATACAAAAATCTGTAAGTAGAATTGATAGAATTATAAAAGCAACGCTTATGTTTTCAAAAGGCGTTATAGCCAAAAAAGAGCAATTTTTATGGAGTGAGCTAAAAGAGTCAATAGATATGTCCATAAAATATTATGACTATTCAAAAGAGATAACATTCCTTTTTCCAGAAGATGATTTTATGCTAAACGCAGACAAAGATTTACTTGAAATGCTCTTTTCAAATCTTATTATAAACGCAATAGATGCCATTGAAGCTGATGATAATGATGATGGAATAATAGAG
>NZ_JALUKE010000188.1 GCF_027056685.1 Sulfurimonas sp. | reverse complement strand
TGTACTGCCCCATCATAGATGGCATCGTTTAAGTGCTTCACATCAAACTTCTCTCCATGCATCGCTTTAGACTCATCAACCGCTTCTTGCAAATATACTATCATAACGATGGCAGTCTCAGCCGCAACACCAAGCAGAGCCAAGAAACCGACAACCACCGCGATACTCATTGCAAAATTGAGCATATCGATGTATATCAGACCTCCAAGGAGTGCAAAGGGAAGCGTAAAAAAGACAATGAGTGTCGGCATCATTTTTTTAAGTGCCATATAGATAAGCACTAAAATAAAGAGCAGTACCGCAGGAATAATCCAGACAATTTTTTTCATCGCACTGTTTAAATACTGTGCCTGTCCTGCCCACTCTATGTAGTAACCTGGTTCAAATTTTATTTCATTTATTAACTTCTGCGCACCTTTTTGGTATTCAGTCGCTGTAATGCCTTCTTTGGGCGTAATATATATAAATGTCACAGGAGCTGCCATCTCACTTTTTATGACCGAAGCACTCTGTTTGTAAAAGACTTTTGCAAAAGTACCCAGTGGTACAAAGCCCAGTTTTGTTTTTATCTGAATATCTCGAATACTCTGCAAGCTTCTTCGTTCACTCCCTTCAAGTCTCAAACTTATAGGGTAGCGTTCAAGTCCTTTGTACATCGTAGAGACTTTTAGTCCGCCAATAGCTAAAGAGGTGTACTCAAGCAGTGTGTTCTTATCTAGCCCATAACGCTGCATTTTAGATTCATTCAAATCAAGATATATAAAATACCCGGCACTTGCCTGATCGGCAAATACTGAGAGCGTGTTGTCATAATCTCGTAACTTCTCTTCTATGAGTTTTCCATACTTTTGCAGTCCTGCAGCATCTTTTCCGTAGAGCTTAATCCCGATAGGAGTACGAATACCACTTAAGAGCATATCTATTCGCCCACGAATCGGGTATGTCCACGAGTTCGTCAGACCAGGAACCTGCAAGGCATCTTCCATATCTTGACGGAGTTTGTCGTAGGTCATCCCTTTTGGCCACTCAGATTTTGGTTTGAGCGTAATAATGGTCTCAAGCATACCAAGTGGTGCAGGGTCAGTCGCTGTTCCTGCGCGCCCTGCTTTACCAAAGACATTCTCCACTTCAGGAAAAGATTTTATGATTTTATCCGTTTTTTGTGTCAGCTCTTTCGCCTGATCTATACTGATACCATAAGGAGTCACTGGCATATACATAAAAGTCTGTTCATTGAGCATCGGCATAAACTCCCACTTTAAACTGTTGTAAAGCGGATACATATAACCCAAAGAGAGTAAAATAAGTACAATCACAAAGTACTTTACTTTCAGTCCATAAACAATAATAGGACGATAGAGCCAAATAAAAAATCTGTTGAGCGGATTTTTATTCTCCGGAATAATTCTCCCTTTTACAAAGAAGACCATAAGCACAGGCACAAGCGTAATGCTCAAAAGTGCTCCAGCTGCCATTGCAAATGTTTTGGTAAAGGCAAGCGGTGTAAAAAGCAGACCCTCTTGTCCGCTCAAAGCAAAAATAGGCAAAAATGAGACCACGATGAGCGCAAGCGCGAAAAATATAGGACGCCCAACAAGTTGAGATGATTTTAAAATCACCTCTATACGCTCTGCGTTTGTCGGCATCCTTTCATGTTTATGTTCAAACTTATGCAGCGACTTATGGGCATTTTCTATCATCACGATGGAAGCATCCACCATAGCACCAATGGCAATGGCAATACCTCCAAGACTCATAATGTTCGAGCCTATACCAAACACTTTCATCAGTAAAAATGTCATTCCAACGGTCAAAGGTAAAACAATGAGCACAATAAGTGATGAGCGAAAATGGAGTAAAAAGAGCCCGATAACAATGATGACAATAATACTCTCCTCGATGAGGGTGTCTTTAAGTGTCTCCACCGCACCGTCAATAAGCCCTGAACGGTCATACACAGTTGTCACATCCACACCATCGACTTTGAGCTCTGCCATCTTCTTTTTGATTCTCTGAATTGCCGAGTAAACATCAGCACCATAACGCACTAAGACGATACCGCCGACCACTTCACCTTCACCGTTTAAGTCCGCCATACCACGACGCGGCGCAGGAGTAAGTTCTACACGACCTATATCGCCAATGGTAATGGGTACACCAGCGCGAGTTGTCACGACAAGCTTACGAATGTCATCAAGATTTTTTACATATCCCTTCGCCTGCACCATCCACTCAAAACCGTTTTTAATGACTATGCGGCCTCCGGTGTCATTATTATTGCTTTTGAGTGTTTTTGCCACATCTTGGATGGAGAGGTTGTAGCGTACAAGATTGTCGTTGTTTACACTCACTTGATAGGTAGGAATAAACCCACCTACAGATGCCACTTCACTCACACCATCTACACCCATAAGCGCGTACTTATAGTAGTAGTCCTGCAGCGTTCGCAGCTGTGCTAAATTCTTAGTTTTTGAACTCAGAGCATACTCATAGACCCAGCCTACACCACTTGCATCGGGGCCTAATGTCACGCTCATATTTTTTGGCAGACTTGACTGGATGGAAGCGAGTTGTTCAAGCACACGGCTTCTCGCCCAGTAGAGGTCTGTACCATCTTTAAAAATGATGTAAATAAGCCCCGTCTCATAAGTAGAATACCCACGAACAGTATCAATGCCGGCAATAGCCAAAAACTGTGACACAAGCGGGTATGTCCCCTGCTCTTCTACCGTCTCAGGAGACTGCCCTGCCCAGTTTATCTGCACGATTACCTGAGGAGGAGACAAATCTGGCAGTGCGTCAAGCGGAGTATTTTTCATACTCCAAATACTTCCTGCCACCAAAAAAAGTGCTGCCATCAAAACTAAAAATTTATTTTTTATGCTAAAAGCTATGAGTTTTTCTATCATTATTTATGCCTTCAATTCTTAATGATAGAATTATAGTGTAGGAGTGTGTTGCGTTTGTGATTTACTCAGCTTCAATCACGCATCTAAGTGCCTGACAATAATATCGAGTGTTTTTACAGAAACACTCCCAAAGTGCCCTTTCTCAACTTTGGCTAATATAACACGACGAATGCCTGCTAGAGAGGCTAAACGCTCTTATTTTAGTTCCAATTTCGGACAAGTTCATCTGGCAACTCCGTATAGATTTTTTCATCGAGTGAAAGTCTAAAAATATCTAGCATTTTTGAGCCGACATTTTGAAACTCACTATTTTTTTGCAGGTAATTTTCAAACTATCCATGCATTTCACATAAATTTCTTCAGACTCTTTTATAGCGAGTTTGGAAAAAGTATCTTTTGTGTGTAGTTAAATACATAGTGATTGTGTTCTTTTTCAAAGGCCAACTCCTCCGCTTTTTTATTCTAATAAGTATGCTTGTGCATCTCAATAAGCGACTGATAATCACCACTGTCAGCTTTTTTAAGAGCTCGAATATATTCATCCTGTTTTAGGTTTTCTTTGGAAAGCAACTCTTCTTGCCACCTCACCGGCATTGAACCGTTTTGTCGAAGATAGATGTTCGCTAACATTCTCGACCATCTACCATTACCGTTTTGAAAAGGGTGTATTTGCACTGCTCTATGATGAATGCGAGTCGCTGTTTCATAAATATCAAATGTTCTATTTTTATCCCAATATGCTATATCGTCTGCCAACTCTTTGAGCGTAGTCGGCACCATATAAGCCTTGATGCCAATAGAGAGTTCAACTTGTCTAAACTCACCAGCCCACTCCCAAACATCACCAAACATTTCCTGATGCAGCTGTTGCAACCATTCATAAGTAAAGGGAGCTTCTTTTTTAGACGGTGGAGCGGAGAGATATTTCAGTGTTGCCAGTGCTATATTGTTCGCTTCTGCTTCATATATCTCTTTAAGGGTGTACATTCTATTATGGGGTAGCTTCAGCCCTGATATATCATCAAGTGGCGTAGCGTCGTCTATAGGCTTTGTAGAGTGTATCATTTTAAGCCACCCAAAGCGTATCTTTATAATTACCATATAAAAATTCATTCTCATACATAGAGACTATTTTTTTAATACCATCATCTTCCAAACCTTGCATTTCAAGTGCTGATGTCCCTTGTACAATAGAAGCCAAATAGAGCGCTTTTTCTTTTGCTCTTTGTTTTTCTAGCTCTTTTAAAGAAATTTGTTCATTGCCCGCAAAATCGAGCCCTAAAAGATTTGTTACTGCTTCAATGGTACTTAGTTTTACATCTTCGTTTTTAAGAAGACGATTGATAGTGCGCACACCAACACCACTTAACTTTGCCAAGTTTTCAATGGTGATACCAAGCTGCTCTTTTCTTGCAATAATCTGCTCTATTAATTCTAAACGCTTGATAAGAACTCCTTGAACAATATTATGCCATAAATGGCATTAATAAGTCCGCGTGTGAACACCCTATCCTTTTTATTACTCTTGAGAGGTGCTAGTAAAGCCCATTTATCTGCGCATCACTGTCCATCATAAAGAGTGAGTTATTGACCACTTCATCTCCTGCGTTTAAGCCCGATGTAATTATGTATGTTTGGTTGTTAAGTGGTTTGACATCCACTTCTACCGGTTCATATTCGCCCTCGTATTCACCTACTACAAATGCGTAATATTTACCGTCTTTTAAGATGACTGCACTTTGTGGAAGTGTGAGATACTCACGTGCTTTGTCTTTTGAGATGACATTTGCATACATTCCGGGAAAGAGCGTATGTTTAGGGTTGTTTAAACGCAGTCGCATAGTCAGCGTTGCCTCTTTTGGATCAAGGTTCGGATAGAGCAATTTTTTATTTGTTTTGTAGATTTTCGGAGTTGTTTTAAAACTTACATCAAACTCATTCGCCTTTTTTATCCACGCAACATCATCTTCAAATATCCTTGTCTCTACCCACACCTCATCGAGATTGACTATCTCAAAAAGTCTGCTTTTAGCATTAAACGCAGAGCCATTGGTGATGTTTTTCATAAAAACATACCCAGAAGTTGGCGCGTAAATAGTTGTGTTTGGCGAAACCTTGTTTGTTTTTAAAATGCTTTGTATCTCATTTTGAGGAACATTTAGGAGTTGTAAATTGAGCTTTGCACTTGCAAGCATACCGCTATTATTTTTGATTTGCGTATATTTATAGGCATTTTTGTAATCTTCTTTTGCCTTATAAACCTCAGGAGAGTAAACCCTCACAAGCGGGTCGCCTTTTTTGACATACATATAGATTTTGTTTGCATAGAGTTTTTCAACAAAACCGCCAAAACGCGGAGCAATGTCATATATGCGCGCTTCATCGGCTTTGACATACCCATAGTTCTTTTTAGAGTGTGATGATTTTACTTTTTGCACCTTCACTGTTTGAACAGAAAAAAGCTGTTCTACCGTTGGTTTTTCTTTTACCTCAGCGCCAAAAAGTGCAAAAGGCAGCAGTAGTGTCAGTAGTATCTTTTTCATTGTAATTTTCCTTGTAACTCGGCAATTTTTGCCTCAGCTTTGTTGTAATTTGCAATCGCTGTGATGCTCTTTTTCTCTAAAGAGAGTTTGTCAAAGAGTACATCTATGTATTTAAAAAGGTCACTCCCTGTAGATATAGAAGCAGTAGAGAGCTCAAACATATGTGCCACCTGTGGCAGTGCATCATCTTGGATGATATGATAGATTTTATATGAAGAGAGCATTACCGCGTAGTAACTCTCAAGAGCTGCGTTTACTCCTAACTGCGTATCTGCCTTTTGGCTGCGTTTAGCGAGTAAAAGTGCGCGCTCGCGCTCCTCTTTTGCATCTTCTGTGCCATAGATTGGTAAGCTAAGCCCCACACCTACACTAAAGTAGTCATCATACTTCTCTCGGTAGTTATACCCTGCTAAAATATTAACATCAGGGTAGTTGTTGACATCTGCTAGTGCTACTTTTGCATTTTGTTTTGCTATCTCTTTTTCTCTGAGGGCAATTTCAGGGTTATAGCCCAAATCTGCACGAAAACGCTCAAGCTCAGGTTTGCTTTTTATAGCAAGGTCAATGTCAAGTTTTTCTACTCTAAACGCAGCAAGTGCCGAGAGCCGTGCATAGGCTTGAAATATCTTTGCCTCTAACGCCGTTTTTTGCACCTTCAAGTCAGAAAGAGAGAGTTCTGCTTTCATAATCCCCATATGTTGGCTTGAGTTGATACTGGTGTATGACTCATACAGCGTGATGTTTCTTTTTGTCAATTTTATATACTCATCTATGATGTTAGTGAGTTCACGCAGCTCCCAAATAGTATAGGCTTCGGTTTTTATGCGCTCGACAAGTTTTGCCTCTACAGCGCGCAGTTGCTCTTTGAGCACTGCATCTTCTGCTACGGCGACATCTTCTCTTTTTGCTCTTTTAGAGTAGTAAGGAATGTTTTGCTTCACACTCAACACCGTTTTGCTCATTGGCTCAGACGCATCAAGTGTGTTTTTTACAAGTGAAAGTTCAGGATTTGCAAACTGGTCTGCTATGTCAACACTCTGTTTGTTTGCCGTCAAACGGGCATTTATCACCTCTAAAGAGGGGCTCTTTTGCAGCGCAGTATTTATAACGCTCTCAAGCTCCACCCCAAAGAGTGAATTTGAGAGCAGTAAAAGAGAGAGAATTAGAGTTCGCATTCTGTTTCCTTAGATATTGAGACTGGTTTTAACACGGTACTTTCTACCTGTCTTTGGAGTGATAAATATATGTATCTGCCATGTTCCACCCATTGCAAGGTTGAGCTTTGCGCTGTATGTGCCATTTCCAAGTGCTTTAGCAGTCACTTTTGACTCCATTGCAGGCATTCCCGGCATTGCAGGCATAAATGCACGCACTACCACATTTGCATCCTTTACAAGTTTACCACCTTTTTTGATGCTAAACTCTAAAACATTCGCACCTGTTGTCAGTGGTTTGTCCGCTGTGATGTGGATTTTCACATTTCTAAATTTTGCGTCTTTGCTAAACGCAGCCGCATGTGAGAGTGTTACACCAAGTAGTAGTGCAAAAAATATCTTTGCTAAAGTTTTCATTTTATTCGTCCTTTTTAACCCAGATTATACAATAGGGATTTTAGTTTGTTAGGAGAAGTATAACGATGAAATGTGTTGCGTTTGTGTGAGAAGAAAGAAAAGAAGACGAAGAGTAGAGTAAAAACTCTACTCTGGGTTAAATTTTGACCTCAGGGTTACCCTCTTTTACCATATCTTTAAAGAGATCAAAGAGTTTGAAACTTTCATTTTCAGCCTCAGCCATATTGCGTACTATTTGCTCTTTTTTCTCTATTAAGTAGTTATTTTCTTTAATGTAAGAGAGCGCTGCAAGTGCTTTTGTATGCACTAGTCCATGTGGTACTTCTATGGATTTGTATGCAGGAGTATTACCAAACATCTCTTTTCCTTCATTAGAGTACCATTTTCCAAGACGACAATGGAACTGGTCGGCAAAAGAGTCTTCAGCTTCTGTATCGTGTGTGAGAAGCGCTGTATATGCTTCATGTTTGAAGTTAATATGGTCTACTTTTATCAATGTTGTAAAGAGATAATCGGAAATATATTTTGTCTCTTTTGCTGCTGTTCCTGCATTTTCTGCGAACCTGTTGAGTGTATCGTAGAACTGCCCAACATCTTCTTGTGAGTTCGTCGCTATTTCTGTAATGTTCTCAGAGTTTCCTTGAATCTCATTTGCCTCTTGTTTGAGTGTATTTGTTGTGATGGCTATCTCTTGTGTTGCCTTTTGCGTACGCTCGGCAAGCTTTCTTACTTCATCTGCAACTACAGCAAAACCTCGTCCATGTTCTCCTGCACGAGCAGCTTCTATGGCTGCGTTTAGTGCAAGCAAGTTTGTCTGGTCTGCAATGTCTTTTATAAGGTCAACCACCGCAGTGATCTCATTGGTACGCTCAGTGAGTGAGACTATGGAGTCATTTGAGTTTGTAATAAGCTCAATGAGTTCATCAAGTTTGTCTTTAATGTTTTGTACAACTTCTTGAGATTGGAGTGCCTCTGCTGCCGTCTCTTTTGTTGAGT
>NZ_JALUKE010000187.1 GCF_027056685.1 Sulfurimonas sp. | reverse complement strand
GCATTTTAACACCCCAACTAAAAGATGTACGAGTAACAGAGAGGTCACGAAGCCCACCTTTTACGAAGTTAACCACTTCATTTGCACGAGAACGAGGCATAATGAAATCTTCATGTTCAGCATAATATTTGAGTAATTTGTCTTCATAATTTGAGAGTCTAAAGAAGTAACTCTCCTCTTTTACAATATTTGTACTGCGACCACAATCAGGGCAAAACTCACCATCAACAAGCTGTGTCTCAGGAAAAAAAGTTTCACAACTAACACAGTAATGACCCTCATAAAAATCTTTGTAAATATCACCTTTTTCATACATCACTTCAAATGCTTTTTGAACACCACGCATATGGTCTTCATCCGTTGTACGAATGAATTTATCATAACTAATGTCAAATTCATCCCAAAGATTTTTAAACGAAGCACTTATTTCATCTGCAAACTGTTGTGTCGGTTTATTGTTTTTTGCTGCAGACTCTTCTATTTTTTGACCATGCTCATCTGTACCTGTTAAGAAGAATGTATCTTCACCTTTTAGTCTCTCATATCTAGCCAAAGTATCGGCTATAAAAGTAGTGTAAGCATGCCCAATATGAGCCTCTCCATTTACATAGTATATAGGTGTAGTTATATATTTACTCAATTTTTTGTCCTGTAATTAAAATTCAAATCCGCCAGTATCGCCTTTTGACATACTATTATATACGGCTTTAATATATTCATCTCTTAAGTCACACTGCAAAAAAAGTTCGCACTCACTGCAACTGTTGAGATTTTTTTCTTCTTGACAAGTTTGTATTTTGATAATCATCTCATCAAGATATATTTCAAACTTATCTTTTGGTTTGTTATGCATTTTTTGCATAAACCTCTTTTACTCTTGTTGTTTCATATTTTGAACCAAAAAAGCATGGTGAAGTGTCATGAACATGTGCATATCCTAAAGACATTAAATCTTCATGCCCATTCGTAGCTTCGCCACCAGCTATTTTATATACAAACGCAAAAGGGAAAACTTCAAAAAGACGGCGTAATTTACCATTTGGCTTATCACTTGTAGCAGGATAGCTAAAGAGTCCACCACCTTTGAGAAGAATTTGATGTAAATCTGGAACCATTCCTCCAGAGTAACGCAGACGATAACCCTCTTTAAAAAATCCGTCTATCATCTCTTTATGGTAACTTTCCCAATTTTGTTGTGTTCCACCTGGAGCCATAAGTTTGCCTTTTTCATTAAGACGAATCTCTTTTACAAACTCAAATTCACCTGCTTGAAGAAGATAAAGTTTTGCTCTATTTTGTGCAAAAACCATCTCAACACGCGGTCCATAAACAACATAACAAGCAGCAACCATATTTTCAGCACCAAAATCACCATCATAAATACCAAAAATAGAACCGACACTTAAGTTTACATCTATTAAAGAAGAACCATCAAGAGGATCATATGCAATAAAATAACGCCCATCACTATGGAGTGTCTCAGCATGCTCTTTTTCTTCACTTGCAATAGTATTTATACAAGCAACTTTTGAAAATTCCTCTTCAATTACCATATCGCACTTAATGTCTAGCTCCAACTGCGTTTCACCTGAAGCATTTTCATTTTGAGAGTAACCAACATCTTTTGTATCTATTACATCTTTAATTCTTTTTGCACTTTTTTGTATTGCGTCAAATATATCATCCATTATCGTATCCTTTTTTAAATTTTTTTCGCGTTTTTAAATATCCAAGATATTACTTCATCTGCAGAATTCAAATCTAGCAGACTTACACCATCTGGAATTTTATACTCATCTAAGTTTACAGAGTTATCTACAGCTAAAGCATTCATATAGGCAAAGTAATCTTTATCTATTGTGTCTCTAAAAACACTAATGCGTGGAAGAGGTAGATTTTTCAAGCCCTCAACTAGTAAAACATCAAACTTGTCAAATAGCCTCACCATCTCATCAAGTTCGGAGTGTTTTTGTGAAAAGTAGGTCGTACGGTTTGGAGATGTAACAATAACCTCTGCACCAGTATCACTAAACTTATAACTATCTTTGCCTTCAACATCAAAACGGGCTTTATCTTTTGGGTCATGCTTTATTATGGCAACTTCTAATTTATGCTCATGAATGAGTTTTCTAGCCACCTTTAAAATTAAGGTAGTTTTACCACTATTAGAAGGTCCAGTAAATGCAACAGCTAATCTTTTATTCAATATACAACTTTTATTTAATTTTATCTTATTATACAAAAGAAGAGTTTAATTAAGATATAATTCTTACAAAAACAGGGTATAAAATGAAAATTTACATCATGCTTTTAGTATCTCTCCTCTTATTTAGTGCTTGTGCTAACAAAAATGCTTTTGATGATTTCAATATTACAAAAAAGCAAGCACTAAGTGTAGAGCAGATTCAAAGTTCAAAAATGAAAAATGAAAATGGTGTAACGGGAATTGCTACTGCTCTTTATTTGAATAATGTTGATAAAAAAGAGTTCCATGGAGATGAATATTTTTATGTATCTCTATTTATAAAGGGTTCAAAGAGTGAAGATATTCAATTTTTACTTAATTCAAAAAAACCTCTTCAAGTAAAAGCACTTACAAACACAAATAGATTTACAAAATTAACATCCCTAAACGCAACATGGCTAAAATACTATTTAGTGACATTTAATAAAGTAGAAGGTAACTTGAAATTGCAGATTAAAGATAATAACAATAGCTCAAGGCTACTGTTATTTAAAAATTTAGAGCTTGTAAAGTAGAGTAGATAAGATAACTACGATAATTTGTAGTCCCACAATAATAATAAGTGGTGCAAAATCTAAGCCACTCATATCGGTTCTCATAAATCTTCTTACAAAACTATATGCTGGGTTTGTTATTCTGTAAAGGAACTGAACAATTGGATTGTACGGATCTGGATTTACAAAGCTTAAAAGTGCTGTAATAATAATAACCCAGATATAAACATTAATAAGAGAGATAAAAATACCACCAATACCTTGTATAATTTCTATAATTGCACTCATTTTATAATTTCTCCTAAGTAGTTTTTCAAATATTTATATATTGTAGATAAATCTGAAGCATCATCTGCATTTGTAAGTAAAATGCTTAATGGTTTCAGAAAGTCTTCCTCTTGTAAGCCTGTATCATTCATAAGATATTTCTTAAAATCATCATACTCCTCAAAGTAGGGCGCTTTTTGAATACTCTCTTTTATGCTAAGAATTTGTTGCGTAAATTCTTCAGGAATCTCTTTTTGCTCAAAGATAGGAGCTATTTTTGCCTTTAACTCTTTTGTGGTAGAGATATTTTTAACATAAACTTTTGCCAACTCTCCAATATCTGCATCAGCAAAACCAACATAGCGAGAAAGTTCCTTTGCATCCATCATTTTCAGATGTTCTTGATTTATATGTTTTAGCATCTCAATATCAAAGAGAGTAGAAGAGTCTGAAATATTTTCTACACTAAACCACTCTTGTACTTCATTAAGGGTAAATATCTCTTTTGGTGTATTTATTGTAAGTGATATTATATAATTTGAAATAGCTTCTGGTAAATATCCCTCTTCTAAAAGTTCTTTAATACTTATTGATTTTTCACTTTCAATGGCAGGCAGATATGTATATTCTATCTCTTTTTCATAACCAAGAGCATCTCTTACATGCATCTGTTTTGCTGTGTCGTTTCGGTCTTTATTTTGAGATACAATTGCAGAAATATCACTGAGCATATCATCCACTGCCGCAGCAAAATTTGCTGTAGGTGTTTTATCTCTATTCATTATAATAAAACTATCAACACTATCAGGCTCAAAATTCATTATTGGCTTATCTGGTCTTGCAATTCGCACTGTAAAGGGAGCTGTATTGTCTATGACTAATTCCGCAGGTAAATTACGACAAGCATCATCATAGTAGTACTCTTCATTTTTTTCTTTTGCCTCTTCTCTCTTTTTATCTAACCAATCATCAGAACAAAAACACGAAAATGCTTTTTTCTTATGGAGAAGGTCAAGTGCCATAGCAGAGTGAAAACGAACATTTTGAGTTTCATGAAGCACCTGAGAATACTCGATGCCAAAAAGAGATAAGAGACCTAATGTCTCTTGCTCTTTTGATTCTACAAGATTTTCTTTGTCTATATCGTCAATACGGACAATAAAATCTTCATTTTTTTGTTTTGATAAAATAGAGTTAAAAAGAGCAACTCGCAACTCTTCTATATTCATATCATCAGTAGGTCTAAACGCAAATCGTAGCATTAAAATTCCTAAATATTTTTTTGTAATTTTAACAAAATTTTGATTAATTATAAGCTCTCATCTGCTAAAATACAAGCCTTAAATAAAAGGTATAACAATAATGAGCAAGAAAAAAGATTTTTTACGAACAGTAGTTGAAAATGATTTACAATCAGGTAAATACAAAGAGATAGTTACAAGATTCCCACCTGAACCAAATGGATTTCCACATATAGGGCATGCGAAGTCTATATCTATAAACTTTGGTATAGCTCGTGATTATCATGGTCATTGTAATTTAAGAATGGATGATACAAATCCTACAAAAGAAGATACAAAGTATGTTGCAGCTCTTGAAAATGCTGTAAAGTGGCTTGGATTTGATTGGGGTGAAGATTTGTACTTTACTTCCGATTATTTTTCTCAGATACACGCTTATGCAATTAAACTTATTAAAATGGGTAAAGCTTATGTTGATAGTTTAACAGAAGAGCAAATACGAGAGTATCGTGGCACTGTTACAGAAGCGGGTAAACGCAGTAAATATGCTAATCGCACTGTTGAAGAAAATTTAGACCTTTTTGAGCGCATGAAAAATGGTGAATTTAGCGATGGGGAGCATGTACTTCGTGCTAAAATAGATATGAGTGCAGCAAATATGAAGATGAGAGATCCTCTTTTATATCGTATTAGAAATGTAAATCATTTTAGAGCAGGAAATGAGTGGGCAATATACCCGATGTATGACTTTGCACACTGTCTTTCTGATTATATAGAAGGAGTTTCGCACTCTATTTGTACGCTAGAATTTGAAAATAATCGTGATATTTATAATTGGGTACTCGATACCCTAGAACTTCAACCACCTCGTCCTTATCAGTATGAATTTGCACGACTTAACATTAACTATACGGTTATGAGTAAAAGAAAACTTTTAGAGCTAGTTGAAGGCAACTATGTAAGTGGGTGGGATGACCCTCGTCTTCCTACAATTGCAGGCTACAAAAGAAGAGGCTACACGCCAGAGTCTATTTTAACTTTTTGTGATCAAATCGGTATAGCAAAAGCAAACTCTATGGTTGATGTTGCACAACTTGAATTTTGTATAAGAGATGACTTGAACAAAAAAGTACCTCGTGTTATGTGCGTTCTTGATCCCTTAAAAGTTACTATTGAAAATTATGAAGGTTTTGAAGAGATAGATGCTCCATACTACCCTCATGATGTACCAAAAGATGGCTCAAGAAAACTACCTTTTTCAAAAGAGATTTTTATACAAAGAGATGATTTTGAAGAGAATCCTCCAAAAGGATACTTCCGTCTTACACCTAATCAAGCAGTGCGATTGAGACATGCTTACATTATTAGTTGTAAAGAGATAATAAAAGATGAAAATGGAAAGATAATAGAGATAAAAGCAGAGTATTATCCAGATTCTAAAAGTGGTTCTGCTGATACCAGTGGAGTCAAAGTAAAAAGTGCCATTCAATGGGTGAGTGCAACGGATGCTAAAGAGGTAGAGATACGGCTTTATGATAGACTCTTTAAAAATGAGATACCAGAAGGCATAGAAGACCTTAATCCAGACTCTTTGAAAATCATTAAAAATGCTCTTGTTGAACCAGCTATTGTTAAAGAAAAACCTGATGAGAGATTTCAATTTGAGAGAATAGGGTATTTTTATACTGATCCAATAGATTATAGTGATGATACACCTGTCTTTAATCAAATTGTCGGCTTAAAAGATTCTTGGGGTAAAAAGACAAAAGAGAAAAAAGTTCAGCCAAAAGCACAAGCTAAACAAGTGCAAATTGATGGTGAAGTGGTAGCCATGAGTAAAGAAGAAGAAGCACTTTTTGATAAATATACAAAAGAGTTGCAACTTAATAGTGAAGTAGCAAATACTTTAGCTCGTGATAAAAAATTATCTGATTTTTTTGAAGAAGCACTTATGGAATATAATAATCCTGTCAATATTGCAAACATTGTAACAAATGAAGTAGCAAGAGAGTTAAAACAAAAAGAGCTAACAGATTTGAAATTTATTCCTCAACAGGTCGCACAACTTGTTAAAATGATAGATGATGAAACAATATCAACAAAAATTGCAAAAGATGTTTTTGAAACAATGAGTAAAAGTGGCGAAGAGCCAAAACAGATAGTAGATAGTAGGGGACTGCTACAAATAAGTGATCCAGATATTATTGCTCCTATTATAGAGGATATTATTGTGAAAAATCCTGATAATGTAGAAAAATTTAGAGCAGGAAATAAAAAACTTTTAGGTTTCTTTGTAGGTCAAGTTTTAAAAGAAACAGGTGGCAAAGCAAATCCAAAAGTTGTCAACGAACTTGTAGCAAAAAAACTTAGTGAAAAATAGATGAAGGTTACTCTTTTTGAGTAGCTTTATAATTTAATTTTTGAAATAATTTTTTATGTAGATGGTGACCCCAAGGAGAATTGAACTCCTGTAACATGGATGAAAACCATGGATCCTAACCGCTAGACGATGGGGCCATTAAAGTGAAAGTCAACTTGTTTTGTTGAGCCGAAATTATATAGATTTTATCCTTAGAAAAAGATAAAATCTACTTAAATATATGTTAGTTGTAAAAAGTACGAAGTGCTCTAATAATAACAGCATTTTTAGAAATGCTTTCAGCCTTTGCGTTGTCATTAACAGTTTCATATAGATCTAAAGGAAGAGAGATTGAAAATGTTTTTGTTTCAACTTTTTTCTTTTTGGCAACCATTGATACAACACTAGCGAGTAGTTCAATAATTTTCTTTGTATCAATTGGTTTTTGAATGAAGCTATTTACTCCAACTTCAATTGATTCAGAAATTTTTTCCATATCGTTACTTGCTGAAATAACAATAATGATTTGTGCAGGATTGATCTCACGAATTTTGCGTGAAAGTTCAATACCATCCATTCCTGACATAATAATGTCAACAAAAACAACATCTGGTTTCTCTTTTTCATAAATTTTTAGTGCAGAAGCACCATCAAAACATGAATCTACATTTGAAAAAAAGTTTTTGAATGTAGAGCTCAAAAGCTCATTTGTTACTTTTTCATCTTCTACAACCAATGCTGTAAGTTTCTTTGTTTGTTCTGTAAGTTGGATTAGGTCTAAGTTACTACTCATATTATTTCCCTTGTTTTATTTTAGAATAGGGGATTATACAATAATAATGGTAAATAACAATAACATATTGAAACATTAATATTTTAAAACAAGATATTATTTTGTTTTAAATTGTTCCAACCATTCAATATCACTCTCTTTAGAAGCTTCTTTTTGATCAAGAAGATTTCCTATAATCTGTTTTAAAGTATCATCATCCATAAATTGTAGAAGATTTGGATTAATAGAAGTCTGATGAACACCTTCATATGTGTTAAGTAGGTTTTGAATGTCATTAATTAGCTGTTCTTTTGTCGTTTTAGTATTCATTTATCTCTGATTCCCCATTAATTATTTCTATTGATTAACATAATGTAAATTCTCTTGAAAATATTTAATGCCATCTAGGTCTTCCACCTTAATAAAAGTAAGGTACAAAATAAGCCGAGTTTTGTAGTGATGGTAATTAATCTACTGCATAACTTACATTATGCCTCTAGCGAAACAATAGCTTTGTAAGACGCTAACCATCTGTTTCTTGCTGCCATGTTGGGTTTACAAGCTCTCTGTATTACTACAAAGACTGGTGGTCTCTTACACCACCCTTTCACCTTTACCACTTAAAAGTGGCAGTCTATTCTCTGTTGCACTTTCCCTCGTATTACTACGGCCATTTGTTAAATGGAACACTGTCTTACAGCAGCTCGGACTTTCCTCTTGAAATTCAAGTTACCATCTCTTGTACCTTAATGAAAGTATACATTAAATTAAAAGAAAATAATAGTGAACAAGTGTTCTTTTTATAAATATATATTATGAACGATTGTTCACTTTTTATTAAGCTAGTATTAACAACTGTTCATATACAATTAGACTTATATTAACAATCGTTCATGTTATACAAAAGGAGACATATATGCCTAAGAGTAGGGAACAAAACAGAGGTAAAGGTACAAAAGAGAAGATACTAAAAGTATCGACTACCCTCTTCTGTAAGTATGGGTATAAAGGTACAAGTGTAAGAAAAATAGCCGCCGAAGTAGGTATTAGAGAGAGTGCAATATATAATCATTACAAAAATAAAGAAGAGATATTCTTAATGGTTGCAAAAAATATATTTAGCTCCCCTTTCATATTTACAAAAGAAGAGATAACAGATTTAGCACTGCGAGGCAAACCTTTTTTACAAAAATTTACCTCACAGTATAAGATGCTTACATTTGATAAGACTAATGAAAATATGTTCCGACTACTCATGATAGAGCTTATGCAAAATCAAGAGCTTAGAGAGCAGTTTATGCGAGAATTTCATGATAAAAATATTCAATTGTTGTCTGAAGGTTTTTTTGTAATGATGCAAAATTCATTAATATGTTCTAGTGATCCGATGATGATATCTTATGAGTTTTTAAGCACCCTATTCTATCTTCGATTACAAGTGACTTTGTTAAGATTTGATGCACATTCAACAAATAATCTCTCAACACAGTTTGAAAAACATGTAGATTTTTTTTGGGAAAGTATTAAATTATAGATCTATCAACTAGCTTTTAATATTATAAAGTATTAATACTTTATAATATTAAAAGCCTTAATAAAAAAAGCAGTTCCATAAAAGGAACTGCCAAGTAACACTTTACTTTAAAAGAATAAGTTCTATTTAGTACCCATTGCATCTAAAGCATAATCTTTACCAAGTGCATAAGCTTTTTTATTTACTTCATGAACTTTTGGCGGAACTTTTGAAAGCATTGTTTCAACTAACAGCTCTTCAGGAAGAACTTTTGTCATAGTATTTGCAATTGCAAGAGCAACTACTGATTGTGTAATTACATTTCCAACTTCTTCTTTGGCTATTGTAATAATTGGAATTTCATAAATATTCCACTTCTTTTTGTCTTCATCTGAAGCATGAACAAGATTTGGATCAACTACAATAATACCACCTGATTTTACACCATTTTTAAATTGTTGGTACGATACATCAGCAACAGAAAGCATAAAATCAATTTCACCTTCATTTGCATATGGATAACGAATTTCTTCATCATCAAGAGTAATATCAACAACTGTTGCACCACCACGAACTTGAGAAGTATATGTAGCAGTCTTTAACCCATATCCACCATTTTTGATTTTACAAGCAGCCATAATTTCACCAGCAAGTAATACACCCTGCCCACCGACACCAGTAAATCTTAAAGTATCTCTCATCTATAGCTCCTTATATTTTTTTCTCAAAATCAGCTTGAGTAATTTTTCCGCGTTCGCCTTGTGCAGCTTTTTGAATTTCTGCATACATTTCACAATACTCTTCTTGTTCAACTTCTCTTAACACACCAGTTGGTAAAAGATTCTCTTTTTCTATAGGATCTTCAAGAGCTTCCCATTTTTTAAGTGGCATAGTGATACTATTAATCCAGTCTAAATTTTCCATAGCACTAGCCATTTTATTTTTACGACCAAGATTAATATGACAGTTTGAATTAACTTCAATAAAACTAAAACCTTTGTGCGAAAAAGCTTTCACTAAAACTTTTTCAAGTTTTTTAGGTTCAATCATTGTCTCACGAGCAACAAATGATGCCCCTGCCCCAATAGCTAAATTACAAGCATTGAAAGTTGGATCAATGTTACCATTTTTTTGTGAAACAGTCCAAAAACCACGAGGAGTAGTCGGAGAAGTTTGTGAATTTGTAAGACCATAAATAAAGTTATTAATTAAAATAAAATTTAAGTCAATATTACGACGACAACCATGAATAGTATGATTACCACCAATTGCTAAACCATCACCATCACCAGCAACTACAATTACATTGACATGAGGGTTAGCTAATTTAATTCCTGTTGCATAAGCAACAGTACGACCATGTGTAGTGTGTACTGTATTACAATCTATATATGAACTAAAACGACCTGAACAACCGATACCAGATACAACACATACATTTTGCATATCCCAACCCATTTTTTCAATGGCACGGATAGTAGCTTTTAAAATAACACCATCCCCACAACCCCAACACCAAAGTGTTGGCATCTTATTTACACGCAAATATTTATCATAATTAAATGCCATTACATCATCTCCTTAACTTTTGCTACCATTTCAGCAGGTGCGATTGGACGACCATTTGCTTTAAGCAAAGTAGCAAAATCATTTCTTTTAATAACTCGTTCAATTTCTTTAGAATACTGACCCATATTAAGCTCTGTCACCATAATTCTATTTTCAAATTTAGCACCTATTTCAGCAATTCTTTTAGCTGGAGACGGCCATAACATAATAGGTCTAAATAGACCAGCTTTGATACCTTCTGAACGAAGTTTTTGAACTGCTTCATAAGCACCAAGACCTATAGAACCATAAGCGATAATACAAATATCGGCATCATCTAACATATATTCTTCATAATCAGGTAGATCATCTAAACCATCATTTTCTGCTGCAACTGTATTGATTTTTCCAACAAGTCTTTCTATATTAAATTCACATTGTTCTGCATCTTCAGTTGGAAAACCTTCTACACCATGATGTAAACCAGTAACATGATACTTATAGCCCTGAAACATTGGATTTAAAACAGCTGGTTTATTCATAGGAACATCATACGGTTTATAATTCTCTGGAGAACCTTCAAATTTTTCACGAGTTACAATTGAAGCTTCAATTTCTTCCAAATCAGGAAGTATCGCTTTTCCATGCATATGCCCAATTGTTTCATCCAAAAGCATAAAAACAGGAGTCATATATTTTTCAGCTAAATTAAATGCTCTTACTGTTTCTGTATAACATTCAGATAAAGATCCTGCACATAATGTAATTGATGCATAATCACCATGAGTTGGATATTGTGCTTGTCCAATATCTGCTTGAGAAACACGAGTTGGAAGACCTGTTGATGGACCACCACGCATTACATTTACTATAACTAATGGAATTTCAGCAATAAAGCCAAGACCAATTTGTTCAGCTTTTAATGAAATACCAGGTCCAGATGTAGCTGTAAAAGATTTTACACCAGTCATAGAAGAACCTAATGCTGCTGATATACCAGCGATTTCATCTTCCATTTGTATAGCTACACCACCAACTTTTGGTAAAAGATCTGATGATACATGCATTACTTCTGAAGATGGCGTAAGAGGGTATCCACCAAAGAATTTTGCGCCTCCTTCTATAGCAGCCTTTGCACATAGTTCATTACCAGTTGAAATTACTTCTCTTGCCATTATTTAGCTCCTTCTTCTTCTAAAGACATATAATTATTTGCAACAATTGCTGCTTGTCTAGCTTTTGAATCATCTGTCAATTTTGCAAAACTTTTCCCTGCTGCTTTTAACTCTTTTCTATCTGCTACATAAATAGCAAAATCAGGACAAGATAACTCACATTCCATACAGCCTATACAAGCCTCTGGATGATCAATAGAAATCATTGCGCCGAGCGTAGATGTTTTTTCATAAACCATTCCAAGTACGCCTGATGGACATACAGAAACACAAATATCACAAGCCTTACAATTACTTGTATTTACCCAAACTGGTTGGTTTCCTGGGTTTTCAGTTTTAAAAGTTCCCATTTATTCTCCTAATTTTAAAATGTAGTTTAAGACCACATTTTACTCTAATATTTTAAAAGAGTATCTAACTTACTATAAATTTACTCTAAAGTTGTGCTGCTAGCGCCCTACATTAGTACATAATGTAACAAAATAGGGCTCACACAAAATTAAAATTACTTTTTAGCTAATACTTCGGCTACTGCTTTACCAATTTCTGCAGGACTAACAACAACTTTTACACCTGCTGCTTCAAGTGCTGCCATTTTTTCAGCTGCAGTACCTGCAGTTCCTGAAACAATTGCACCAGCGTGACCCATAGTTTTACCTTTAGGTGCAGTTTGACCAGCAATAAATGCAACAACTGGTTTAGTAATTTGTTCTTTAATAAGTTTAGCAGCTTGAATTTCAAGATCTCCACCAATTTCACCAATCATAACAATTGCTTCAGTTTCAGGATCTGCTTCAAACATTGGTAAAATTTGCTTGTATGAAAGACCAATAATAGGATCTCCACCAATACCAACAGCAGTAGTAATTCCAAAACCTTCTTTACATACTTGATTTGCACCTTCATAAGTAAGTGTACCAGATTTTGAAATTAGTCCAACATTACCTTTTTTGAAAATCATACCAGGCATAATTCCAATTTTACACTCTTCAGCAGTAATAATACCAGGGCAGTTTGGCCCAATTGTTTTCATATTATGTTTTGTTGCATAAGCTTTTGCCATTTGCATATCTTTTACTGGAGCACCTTCTGTAATAATAACGGCAAGTTCTATACCAGCCTCAGCAGCTTCCATTACAGCGTCACCAACAAATGCAGGCGGAACAAAAATCATACTTACAGTTGCACCTGTATTTTTTACAGCTTCTGCCACAGTATTGAAAACGGGTTTGCCTAAATGCTCTTGACCACCCTTGTTTGGTGTAACACCACCAACAATTTGTGTCCCATAAGCAAGACATTGCTCAGCATGAAATGAACCCTCTTTTCCTGTAAAACCTTGAACGATTACTTTTGTATCTTTATTTACTAAAATTGACATCTTTAATTATTCTCCTTTTGCAGCAGCTACAGCTTTTGCTGCACCGTCACCTAAATCATTACCAACGATTAAATTTGCTATATTTGCATTTTTAAGAATTTCAGCAGCTTCTGGTGCATTTGTACCATCAAGACGAACAATAACAGGAACATTAACATCAGTAATTTTTGTTGCTTCAATAATACCATTTGCAATACGGTCACATCTTACGATACCACCAAAAATATTTACAAAAATAGCTTTTACATTTGGATTTTTAAGAATAATCTCAAACCCTTTTGCAACAGTCTCTGCATTTGCACTACCACCAACATCCAAAAAGTTTGCAGGAGTTCCACCCATATGGTTAATTGTATCCATAGTACCCATAGCAAGTCCGGCACCATTTACCATACAACCAATTTCACCATCAAGAGCAACATAAGATAGACCATATTTAGAAGCTTCAACTTCATCTGGATCTTCTTCGCTTAAATCTCTCATCGCTGCAATATCAGGATGACGACCAAGAGCAGAATTATCAAATCCCATTTTACCATCTAGTGCTAAAAATTCACCATTTCCAGTTCTTACAAGTGGATTTATTTCTATTAATTCTGCATCATTATCCATATATAATTTATAAAGTTTTGATGCAAAACTAATAATGTTTTTTTTTTTTTTTTTATCTGTAATTCCAAGACCAAATGCTAACTCTCGTCCATGAAATCCTTGAAAACCAATAGATGGATCAACTGGAACTGTAATGATTTTTTCAGGAGTTTTTTCAGCAACATCCTCAATATTCATTCCACCTTCAGTAGATGCCATAATTAAAGGCATTTCCAATTTTCTATCTAAAACAACAGAAAGATAAAATTCATCTTTAATATCTGCTCCATCTTCAATGTAAAGCTTTTGAACAAGTTTACCTTCTGCAGTAGTTTGATGTGTTACCAAAGTCATTCCAAGTATTTCATTTGCTAACTCTTCAACTTCTTCAAGACTTTTAGCAAGTTTTACACCGCCACCAAGACCACGACCACCTGCATGAATTTGTGCTTTTACAACCCATACTGGACCACCTAACTGCTCAGCAGCAGTAACTGCATCCTTAACGCTTTCAACCATTATACCTTTTGGTGTTGGAACACCATACTTAGCAAAAATTTGTTTTGCTTGATACTCATGTACATTCATTTAATCTCCTTATTTTAAATTAGTTTTTTTTGCACTAGTACTATGCTTTTGGTGCAATCATCTCTTCTGGCTTAACATACTCATCAAATTGTTCAGCAGTTAAAAGACCAAGCTCAATTGCAGTCTCTTTAAGTGTTGAGTTATTTGCATGCGCAGTTTTTGCAATTTTTGCTGCGTTTTCATATCCAATATATGGATTAAGTGCTGTTACTAACATAAGTGAATTATTTAAGTAGTAATCAATTTTATCTTCAACTGGTTTTATACCAACTGCAGCATTATCATTAAATGAAACAATTGAATCACTTAAAAGTCTTACTGATTGTAAGAAATTATACGCAATTACAGGTTTAAATACATTTAACTCAAAATTACCTTGAGAAGCGGCAAAACCAATAGTAGCATCATTACCCATAACTTGACAAGTTACCATTGTAACGGCTTCACTCTGTGTAGGATTTACTTTTCCTGGCATAATTGAAGAACCTGGCTCATTGGCAGGAATTTCTATCTCCCCTATTCCACATCTAGGACCAGATGCCAACCATCTTACATCATTTGCTATTTTCATCATATCTGCAGAGAGTGCTTTAAGTGCACCATGAGCAAAGACAAGTGCATCATGAGATGTTAGTGCATGAAATTTATTTGGTGCTGTAATAAAGTCATGTCCTGTAAGCTCTGAAAGTTTTTTAGCAACTCTTTCACCAAGTTCAGGATGTGCATTAAGCCCTGTTCCAACAGCAGTTCCACCAAGTGCAAGTTCTCTTACAGCATCTAGTGAATCTTTTGCCATTTTTTCAGATTTATTAAGCATCTCTACCCAACCACTAATCTCTTGGCCAAGAGTTAAAGGTGTAGCATCTTGAAGATGTGTGCGTCCAATTTTTACAATATGAGCAAATTCCTCACTTTTTGCTTGAAGTGTAGCTTTTAATTTTGCAATAGCAGGTAAAAGTTGTTCTTCAACAGCAATAACAGAAGCTACATGAAGTGCAGTCGGATAAGTATCATTTGAAGATTGTGATTTGTTTACATCATCATTTGGATGAACAAGTTTTTCTACTCTAAAATCACCACCTAAAATTTCTGTGGCACGATTTGCAAGAACTTCATTGTTGTTCATATTTGATTGTGTACCTGAACCAGTTTGCCATACAACTAAAGGGTAATTTCCATCAAGTTTACCCGCAAGCATGTCATCAGCAGCCTGTGCTATTGCATCTGCTTTTTTTGCATCAAGCTTCCCTAAATCTTTGTTTACAAGAGCTACTGCCTTTTTTAAATATGAAAATGCACGAGTAATTTCATACGGCATTGTCTCTGCACCAATTTTAAAGTTCTGCACACTACGCTGTGTTTGAGCACCCCAATAAGCATCAACAGGAACTTCTACCTCGCCCATTGTATCTTTTTCAATACGAGTTTTCATCTATTTATTCTCCTTTAAAAAAATTGTTTGATTTTAATGTATCAATAAGTCCTTTTACAGAACTACATGACTGAGCAAACATTTTATTTTCTTTATCATCTAATGTAACTTCGATGATTTTTTCAGCACCTTTTGCACCTAACATTACAGGCACACCAGATACAACATCACTATAACCATATTCACCTTCAAGACAAACAGCACATGGATGAATCTGTTTTGTATCTTTAAGAATTGCATCAACCATAATAGCTGCAGATTTTGCCGGAGCATAATACGCTGAGCCAGTTTTAAGATAACCAACAATTTCAGCCCCGCCATGGCGCGTACGATCTACTATCTCATCTATTTCCGTTTGGCTCAAAACATCAGTCAAAGGAACACCAGCTACAGTTGAATAACGAGGCAAAGGAACCATATCGTCACCATGCCCACCCATAACTGAAGCACGAATTTGTCCTCCGCCGTAACCTAATTTTTCTTGTATAAACGCAGCCATACGAGAACTATCAAGAATTCCTGCCATACCAATCACTCTACTTCTTTCAAATCCACTCTCTTTAAGAGCAACATAAGTCATGGCATCGAGAGGATTTGAAACCATAATGATGATAGCTTGAGGAGAGTATTTTGCAACACCCAGCACTACCTCTTTTGTAATCTTCGCATTTATCATAAGTAAATCATCACGGCTCATACCTGGTAGTCTTGGGCTTCCAGCAGTAATTACTACAACATCACAATCTACAAGATCAGACATCTCTTCAGCAACAGAAACCACAGTATGACTTCTAACAGCAGAGGCAGCTTGAGACATATCTAACGCTTTTCCCTTTGCTACATCAATTTTATTATCACGCAAAATAATCTCATGACAAGATCCTTGCATAGCAAGAGAGTATGCTACTGTTGCGCCAACATTCCCTGCTCCTACAATACCTACTCTTTTTCCTTGACTCATATACGCTCCTTTAAATTAAATTACTTAGATCGAATCTATAATAGCATTCAAAGTAGCAGATGGACGCATTGCCGCAATAACTTTTGCATTATCTGGACGATAATAACCACCAATATCTTTTGCTCCACCTTCAGAAGCTAAAAGTTCAGCAATAATTTTTTCTTCATTCTCAATAAGTGCTTTTGCAATAGGACGAAATTTAGCAGAGAGTTCAGCATTATCACTATCAGCTAAATCTTGCGCCCAGTATTGAGCTACAAAAAAATGAGAAGCTTTATTGTCTGGCTCACCAACTTTTCTTGAAGGAGCTTTATTGTTGTCAAGGTATCTATTGTTCGCAACATCTAATGCAGCAGTAACAGCTTCCAATTTTTCATCTGGATGTTTTTGTTCAATGTATCTTAAAGATTCAGCAAGTGCTAAAAACTCACCTAGAGAATCCCATCTTAAATGCCCTTCTGAAAGAAATTGATCAACATGTTTAGGAGCAGAACCACCAGCACCAGTTTCAAAAAGACCACCACCAGCTAACAATGGCACAATTGATAACATTTTTGCAGATGTTCCAAGCTCTAAAATTGGATACATATCAGTTAAATAGTCACGAAGAACATTACCAGTTACAGCAATACTATTTTTTCCTTCTCTTACACGAGCATTAGAAAATTTTGTAGCTTCTTCTACTTCCATAATACGAATATCTAAGCCTTCAGTATCATGTAGTTTTAAATATTCATTCACTTTTTTAATCATATTTGCATCATGAGCGCGATTTTCATCTAACCAGAAAATTGTTGGTACTTTTTCAATTCTAGCTCTCTCTACTGCAAGGCGAACCCAGTCTTTGATTGGAATATCTTTCGCACGAGACATTCTCCAAATATCACCTTTTTCAACTTTATGACTCATAAGAACATTACCCACAGCATCTTTTACTTCCATAATGCCATCTTCTGCTACTTCAACAGTAGTTGGGTGAGAACCATACTCTTCAGCTTTTTGTGCCATAAGACCAACATTTGCAACAGAACCCATAGTAGTTACATCATATTGACCATTTTTTACACAATCTTCAACCATTGGACGGTAAAAATTAGCATAACAACGGTCTGGAATTACAGCGACACACTCTTCAGTTTTACCATCCTTGTTCCACATTTTTCCACCATCACGAATAACAACAGGAAGTGAAGCATCAATAATAATATCATTTGAAGCATGCAAGTTTGTTATACCATTATCGCTATCAACCATAGCAACATTTACATCACCGTTATTTATAACATTTTTAATTGCTACTAAAATTTCATCTTTTTTATCTGAATTTTCCAGTTTTTTCTCTAAATCACCAAGACCGAGATTCGCATTAACACCAAGTTTTTCAAATTCATCTGCATATTTAGTAAATACATCTTCAAAGAATACTTCAACAGCATGACCAAACATAATTGGATCAGATACTTTCATCATTGTTGCTTTTAAATGAAGAGACCATAACACACCATTCTCTTTTGCTCTTTGAATTGATTCCTTATAAAACTTACGCAATGCCTTCGCAGATAAAAATGTACCATCTAAAATCTCTTTGTCTTTTGCATCAACATTCTTAATTACTTTACCATTAAGTTCAATAGTTACATTTTGTTCACCATCAATAATCACAGATTGTTCATTTGCATAAAAATCATCTGATGACATTGAATCTACATAAGTTTTAGCATTTTCTGCAAAAGGACGTAATTTATGTGGATTTTTCTTAGCAAAATTTTTAACTGCCAGTGCTGCACGACGATCCGAGTTTCCTTCACGAAGGACAGGATTAACTGCTGAGCCAAGACAAGTAGCATATTTTGCTTGAAGCGCTTTTTCTTCTTCACTCTGTGCATGTTCAGGATACTCTGGTAAAGCATATCCTTTCGATTGAAGTTCTGCAATACACTCTTTAAGTTGAGGAATTGATGCAGAAATATTTGGAAGTTTAATGATATTCCCTTCTGGTTGCTGTACAACTTCACCCAAATATGCTAATTCATTAGCCATCTTTTGATCTTCTTTTAAGTAGTCTGCCATAGTAGCAATAACTCTAGCTGATAAAGATATATCTCTCTCTTCTACTTCTATACCAGCACTCTTTGTAAAAGCTTGTACAATTGGTAGTAATGAATATGTTGCTAAAGCCGGAGCTTCATCAATTTTAGTCCAAATGATTTTTGACATTGTTCGTCCTCATAGTTATATTGTTTAGATTCATAAATCTTGCAATCCATGAATTTTGTAACTTCAATAATAACACTAAGATATATAATATAGATAAAGCTCATAAAAATAAGTAAAGATATTTTAAATATGTTTCATTTTGTAGCATGCCTTATGTTGCGTAAATGTGTAGAATAGTTACATGCAAATTTATGTGTTCCCAATTTTGATTTTACAAAGTAAAGATAGTCTGTTTTCGCTGGAAATATCGCAGCTTTAATCGCTTCAAACCCAACATTACATACAGGGATTTTAGGAACACCCTTATGTTTATATGTGTTGTATATACTCATATCTTCTCTAATCCTCTTAGGGGTTACTTTAATATGCGAATATTTTCCATAATTTAGTGTGCCATCCATCTGCAATTTCATACCTTTTTTCAAGCGATTATAGATTACAGAGCTTATTATAGGCATTTCAGCGTTATTCGCTGATTCTTTTTGAATAATAGATGCAAGTGCTACATAATGAAACCATTTTTTTTGATTGTATGTGCCAAAAATCTTATAAGAGAGCTCTTTTGTTTTGCGTAACGAGAGTCTAAGCAGAAGTTTTATTACAGTCGATTCATTTATGCCTATTGGTAACTGATAAGTATCTGGTACCAATACACCTTCACTAAAAGGTGATTGATGCTTATACTCTTTTTGTAAGGTTGCTGCGTTTAGATTTAGTTTTTTTGCTAATTTATTCAAAAAAATATATGTTGTCTCACCTGGAATAAGTGTTACTTTTTGTAGTGCAGCTTTGGAAGTAGTTAATTTATATAAAAAATCTGCTTTTGTATTGCTCGTTGTTTTTAAATTAATCCACCCATTTTGTGGTGATCCTATTAGCCTTAAAAAGTATGCATCTAATTTATTTACATCATAATGATTTCGCTCTAATTGTGCTATAATTTGATTTATAGAACCCTTCGGTATATAGAGTATTTTAGGGGTTTGAATTGGCTTATTTAGGTAGTACATGAGAGATAGAGTTATTATTAAAATTATATCGAAAATATACATGAGTATTGTGAGTCTTTTTTCTTTCATAATTCTCTTTCTAGTCTTTTTATTTTTTGTTTTACAAAATGGATTATATCTTGATAATCTCCATATATCAAATTTTTATCTTAAAAACAGTTATATTAGACTTGATGATAAACTTCATATTGTCATAGATGACGTAAAAATCAGACAACAAACGGCATCTAGTAAAAGACTAAGCTTTGAAGAGATTAATAACTATTTAAAATTAATTCCTAAAATCATACCATATATAGGTACTCTTACTATTAGTAAAATTGAAGTAGATGATTTTACAGCTAATTTTGATTACTCTTCAAAGAAGAAAGGATTACTTCATTTTCACTACAAAGACATAATTAATTGTAATGCTGTACTTTTTACAAAGAATAGTAACTTAGCTATTCATATTCAAGATTTAAATAGTAGCAAATATAAAACTAGCATCAGTGGAAATATTGTTATAAACACTACTACTTTAAAACAATATACAAAACTAAATATTTTACTCAATAATGATGCAAATTTGACTCTAAATGCTATATCTAATGAAAATCATCTACGCTACACTATAAAATCACATAATGATATTCAAAATATTAAAGCTCTACTTAATCTTATTCCTTTTAATAAAGATGTTAAGTACTGGGCAAATGATGCAATTGAAGCGAAATATGTAACAATAAAAAAAGTGAATGGGGAAATCAACTTTAACGACTTAAGTAATGCCTATAAACATATATATTTGAACGCAGTAGTTCATTCTTTAAAATATAGATACAATCCTATGCTTGCAGTTATTGATAGCAAACAAACAGAGTTAGAATTTAAAAATGGTGTTCTTTATATTAAACCAAGAAAAGCATATACATATAATACATACTTAAAAAATAGTTGGTTAAAAATTGACTTTACAAAAAAACATGAATTTTTAGATCTCTATTTGCACTTAGATGGAAGGCTAAATGATGATATTTTGCATCTTCTATCTGTATATAAAATAATATTGCCGCTAAAACAAAATAGTGGTGTAATAAATACAAACTTGCATTTGAATGTAGATTTACGAACGATTCAAGTCAATGTTGATGGAGACTTTTCACTCAAAAAAGCAAATGTTGACTATATAGGCCTTAATCTCAATCTTTTTAATAGTCATATTCATCTACATAATAGTAATGTGACAATTGATAAAATGCAGATAAAATATCAAAATATTCTCGATACAAATTTAAGTGCTGCTTATAATGTTAAAACAAAGCTAGGTGACATTCGCTTTAAAGTCAATAATATCAGATATAAAGGATTGAAACTTGATAGGTCAAACTCAAAACTTCATATTTTATATCACCTCTCAAAAAACAAAAAATTCTTACATTTAAGTAAATCACAATGGAAATATAAGAATCAAGCAATAACAGTTAATGCCTTTTCCATGCCTTATGATATTCATGATACCACAATTGCACTACCTCCTGTAATGATTAGTACTAAAGATATTGCACAAGCATTTGTGAGTGGCAATGTAAATATAAAGAATAAACATCTAAATTTTGACATAGACCTCTTTAATCTTAATTATGAAGGCTTGAAACTTGAGCAAACAGATGTCCATCTCAGCGCAAAATACGATACTAAATTTACTCTAAACGCAGCGAATGATATTTACATATCTATTAATGGTTCACAATATAAAATCAAGAAACTTCAGATGATTTTTGATGACAAAAGTGTCAAATTACAACCTACTTCAATTGAAATCGGCAAATATATAAGTACTAAAATTTATGCAAAACATCTCTTTGATTCTAATCAAGTAGATATTAGACTGAATAATTTCATACTAAAGAGTCCAAGAACACAAAGAATTCTCTATAATAATAAAAAGATTAAAGTGCAAGCATTTTTTAGTGACAAAAACATTACAATTAAATCTTCTCAGCTCGATGCCACATTTTTTTCAGATAAAGAAAAATGGGGGCTTAATCTATTTTCATTAGATAGAATAGCAAAAAATTCAGATATTTTAAAACAGTTAAATATTTCTAGTGGTGTAGTAAGTTTTTATAAAAAAAGTAATCAAACAAGTACAAAATTCCAAGCAAATATTATCTATCCATATTCAATACTTATGGATAAAAACAAGCAA
>NZ_JALUKE010000186.1 GCF_027056685.1 Sulfurimonas sp. | reverse complement strand
CTATTATTTTAAATATTTTTCAATATACCCAAGATATGTTTTAATATCATCTAACTTACTTAAAGTATCTTCACATATAATAAGATAATCTATTTTTTCATAATCATGTGCTAAGAAATTTCTAAATGACGCAATTTTAGCAAAATTATAGGAAAATTCTCTCCATATCACTTTTATGCTGCATCTATATATCTTCTAAAAGCCTTATAGTCTAAGACATCATGATGACTTCTCACTTCAAAATCAAAATGTTTATCATCATCTTTTAGCACTAAGTCATCATTTAAAATATTCTCAAGATTGTGTATCTAAATCTGTATTTTTTAGAAATAGTGCAATATCTACATCACTATTTACCCCTGCCTCATTTCTGGCATAAGAACCAAATAAATATCCAAAAACTACCTCATCCATTACAGAAAATTTGTTTTTAAGTTGTGATATAAAACTCTTTTGCATATTTTAGACCTTAATTTTTTGCTTATTTTAACACACTTCACTCTCTTTTTAGCTATAATTGCGCTTATTATTTTAAAGGCTAAGCAAGATGAATTTAGTTACAGGTTCTTCAACCGCACTTATAACTCCATTTAAAAATGGAAAACTCGATGAGCAGACTTATGCTGCTTTAATACAACGCCAAATTAACAATGGTATGGATGCAGTATGCCCTGTGGGGACAACTGGTGAGAGTGCTACACTTACACATGATGAGCATAAACGCTGCATCGAAATAGCTGTAAAAGTTTGTAAAGGTACAAATACAAAGGTGCTTGCAGGTGCAGGAAGCAATGCAACACATGAAGCCATAGAGATAGCAAAACATGCACAAAGCTGTGGTGTTGATGCAATTTTTTCTGTTTCACCATACTACAATAAACCTTCACAAGAGGGTCTTTACCAACACTACAAAGCAATCGCTGAGGCAGTAAGTGAACTTCCATTTATGCTCTACAATGTTCCAGGTCGTACAGGCGTGGACATCTCAGCAGACACTACCATTCGTCTTTTTGATGATGTTAAAAATATCTATGGTGTTAAAGAAGCTACTGGAAGCCTAGAGCGTACAGTTGAGCTTTTGTCTCGTCGTCCTGAACTAAAAGTCTTTTCTGGTGATGATGCCATAGACTACCCTATTTTGGCGAATGGTGGTGCAGGTGTTACTTCGGTTACTTCAAACCTTATGCCAGACCTCAAATCAGCACTTGTAAAAAAAGCGCTTAGTAGTGATTTTGAAGGGGCAAGAGAGATAAACAACAAACTCTACCCTCTCAATAAAGTAATGTTTTGTGAAGCGAACCCTATTCCTGTAAAAGCAGCAATGTACATGGCGGGATTGACTGAAACTTTAGAGTACAGGCTTCCACTTGTTGCTCCAAGTGCTGCAAATATGAAAAGAATTGAAGAAGTAATGAAAAACTACGACATAAAAGGATTATAATATGGCAGATATGAAAGGTAAAACTCTATTTATTAGCGGTGGAACACGAGGCATTGGAAAAGCGATTGTTTATGCTTTTGCAAAAGAGGGGTGTAATGTTGCATTTACTTACGCTTCAAGTGCAGATACAGCAACGCAAATCATCGCAGATATTGAATCTACTTATGGAGTAAAATGCCGTGCTTATAAACTTGACATATTAGAGCCTACTACATATAAAGATGTTTACAAGGAATTTGATGAAGATTTTGACAGACTTGACTACTTCATCTCAAACGCAATCATCTCTGGTCGTGCGGTTGTTGGTGGTTTTGGTCCATTTATGCGTTTGAAACCTCGCGGACTTAACAACATATACACTGCAACTGTTGATGCGTTTGTAGTAGGTGCGCAAGAGGCTGCAAAACGAATGGAAAAAGTTGGTGGTGGCTCTATCATAAGTATGAGTTCTACTGGAAATCTTGTTTATACTCCAAACTATGCAGGACATGGTACAAACAAAGCAGCAGTAGAAGCAATGGTACGCTACGCTGCCGCTGAACTTGGTGAGAAAAACATTAGAGTAAACGCAGTAAGTGGTGGTCCAATCGACACTGATGCACTCAAAGCATTTCCAAACTATGAAGAGGTAAAAGCCGAAGTAGTACGCCGTTCACCTCTCTCAAGAATGGGTGTACCTGAAGATTTAACAGGTGCATGTAAATTTTTATGTTCAAACGACTCTTCTTGGCTTACAGGTCAGACAATCGTTGTTGATGGTGGCACTACTTTTCAGTAGTCACGATTTTTTGATCCAACTTTCACAAGTACCTAATGCTTGTGAAGTCTCTCTTGGCATATAGACAATTTTTTCTCTAATGTTTTCGCTTCTTGTTTTGTGATTATATGATGTACTAACGCATCTTCTACAGCTGATTTTGTAAGATAAGCATGTTTCATGATTTTTTCCTTATTTGTAATTTTTGATTACAAAATTATTGCATATATAAGAT
>NZ_JALUKE010000185.1 GCF_027056685.1 Sulfurimonas sp. | reverse complement strand
TCTTCTTTGGTGTGTTTAATGCCGTAATATAACCACTTACAAAAATCATTAAATAAATTAAAAATTGTTTGAACTTTTCAAAGTCTATGGAGGGTTCATTTTTGGGAGATTCTTCTTTATCTAAAAGGCTAGATGTATTTATCTTTGTAACTGTAATTATCTGTTTTGGTATTATTAATGTATAGTATATTCCTCTTTTTGGAGAGTAGGCTTGCAGAGTTGTTTTTGGTATAGTAAAGTTATCTTTTGCACTTAACGCATAAATATATTCTCTTTTTATCTTATACCCATCTTGTGTTAGTTTGCTATAAATGTCATTTATCTCAGAAAATATAGTTACATTTTTTATTTTTTTGATAGGACGAATATTTTTATTATCATAACCTGTTCCACTCAAAGTATAGACTATGTTTGTTGATTCGTATTGGTTCATCGCACTGTTTTGTAACTTTTTTTTGAGTTTGAAATCTCCAACTAAATCTACATTTTTTGCTAGTTTTTTTACTTTTATCTGCAGGGGTTCAATTGCTATTTTTGTGTCGTTTGTTTGGATGCCAACACTGCCGTCATGGTCGTCTACATAGCTTTGTGCTACGGCATTGTCACTTGCTGTACGAATAGTAAAGTCAAAATTGACAGCTATCTCTTTTGCTTTAAGAGGAAAAAGAAGGTAGGTAAAAACTGTATGTGAATTATGGTGCTCTTTATCATCAATTTTTTTGTTGAGTAAAATGATTTTAAAATCATTGCTTTTTTTAGGATGTAGTGAAAACATCATATTGTCTGTATGATTGAGTTGTGTGGCTGTAAATGTGATTACTATCGCCTCTTTTACATAAGCAGATTTTTTATTTGCCAATAATTTATATTCGGCTAAATTTTGTGCATGTGCAGATATAAAAAATAGAATGAGTGTAAAGAGTACTCTACCAAGGTTCTTTTTCATCTGTATATCCTTTGTTGATTTTTTCATAAGCTTTATAGGTGAATTTATAAGCACCTTTTTGTTTTTTGCTTGTGCTTTTTATAGATTTGTTTCGTTTGGTTTTCTTATTCGCTCCGCTGCCATTAGATTGGCTGTTTCCTGATCTGTTTGAACCCTTTTTACCACTACTCTTTTTTTTATTTGAGAATTTCTTAGAACTATTCTTTTTTGCTGTTTGCTGATTTTGTGGCAGCATTTTTGAGACATCTTTTGCACTTTTAAGGTGTAACTTTCTAAGCAGCGTAAGATTATAAAGCGCGTCTTTATCTTCACCTAATGCAAGCGCATATATATAGTACTTTTTAGCTCTATCATACTCTTTTAGTTTTACAGCACAGTTTCCAAGGTTATAAAAGAGTTTTTGTTTAAGCTCTTTGTCGCTACTTTTTATTTGCATATAGTAACTCACTGCTTTTTTATATGCACCCTCTTTATAGTAGGATGTAGCTATATTATAGTAACTTTTTGGTGAGGGTGAAACCTTTTTAAACGCAGTGGCAGCATTTTTATATTTATGCTCTTTATAGTATTGATTTGCACTTTTTAAATAGTGAAAATCTAGTAAATTTGCTCTACTTTGATTTGGTATGAAAAGAAATAATGGCAAGAAAACCAAAAATCTCTGTGCAATTCTTGTAACAGAAGATATATATAAAACAAGTGCTATAAACAGAGGAATATAAAAAAGTTCTTTATAGGTTTTTACTTGAATATGCTCTTTTTTTGTCTGCTGCGTTTGTAAATCGCTTGAGAGCTTCTCTATATCATTGAGGCTGCTTAGTTCATAGTATTTTCCACCAGTTTCATTAGATAAATCAATTAGCATAGGATTTATTCTTGAAATAACAATGGAGTCATGAGTGTCTTTTATATATTTTGTACCCTTTTTGAGTGCCGCTCCTTTTTGTGTAGCAGTAGCAACAATATAAGGAATAATGCTAGCATTTTTAGCAATTTTTACAAGAGTTGCAACTGAGTGTTCATCGCCCCCATCACTGAATATAATAAGATTTTTTTGTTTCATAGGAAGTTTTGCTACTGTTTTAAAAAGATTTTTTAGATTGGTACTTTTTGTGAGAATATACTTTGGATTTAATGCATCCAATGCCATCATGCTTATCTCTGTATCGGTTGTTGGTGGGGAGATAAGTAGTGCAGATGATGTAAATGCAAAGAGTGTAAATCTATCTTGTGGATGCTCTTTTATGAGTTTTTTAATAGCTAATTTTGCAAGTTTATATCGGCTGGGTTTCAGGTCTTGTGCCTGCATGGAGTAGGAAGCATCGATTGCTATTATATAATCATGTGAATTGAAGTTTTGCTCCACATAAGCATTTTCATAGGCTGGTCTTGCCATTGCAAAAAACATAAAAACTAAGCTGAGATAGAGCAGTTTTTTCTGTTTATGTGGGTGTACCTCTTTTTTGAAAATAAGATATAGAGGAATGAGTCCAAATAAAACCCATGCATTAAGAAGTGCCATTTAAGTTCTCCTTTTTGCAAGCATATATAAAAGAAGTAAAATTGCAAATGCGAGAGGATAGGTAAAAAGCACCTCTTTGTTGAGATAGTGTTCAGAGCGTATAGCACTAGGTTCAAGCGTGTTTAACTCTTTATATACATCTTTTAATTCATCCGCGTTTGTTGCAGCAAATGAGACACCTTTTGTATCTTTTGCTATTTTTTCAAGGAGTTTTTTATCATACTCATTCTTTTTTCCTAGACCAATTGTATATATTTTTACATGAAGTTTTTTTGCTCTTAGTACCGCATTTTTTATTTTTGTCTCTCCACTGTTTTGATACCCATCTGTGACAAGTATAATAACTCTATTTTTTGCATGAGATTTTTGCAGCATATCGAGTGAACGAGCGAGACCATCGCCTATGGCAGTAGAACTCCCCGCCATGCCAACCTCTAAAAAATCAAGCATATAAGAGAGTGAATGCATATCATAAGTAATTGGTACAGGACTAAAAGCATACGAACCAAAGACAACTACACCGACATTATCATCAAATCGTTTTTGCACAAAACTTTTCATAAGATTTTCTAAAATAGTAAATTTACTTGCATCGCTCTCTTTAGAAGAGTAGCCGCTTTCATTCATTGAACCACTGGTATCTAGTGCAAAAACAAGGTCACGACCTTTACGCTGCTGTGCATTTTTGGAGTCATACGAAGCAGGAGAGGCAAGGGCAGTGACTAAAAGGCTTAAAATCAGAGAATAAAGCAGCTTTTCTTTGTTAATCCAGCCTGTATGTTGTCGAAAAAGTGAGGTATGAGGAAAAACTATTTTTTTAATACTTAGGGGACATTTATAGATACAAATGATAAGTGCTAAAAGTATAAACGCAGTGGGATGTTGGAATTCAAAATTATGCAATTATCTACCCGCCCATAACATTTTAAGATAAAGTGTAAGTGTGGAGCTGTATCCAACATCAGTAAATGCAAGTTTATGCTCTTTATTGTAGATAAAAGTCGTAGGAAAACCAGTGATGTGAAACTTAGAAGCAAGTGCTGCGTTTGAGTCGTTAAAAACTTTGAAATTATAGTTATGCTCTTGTAAGAAGTTACGAACTTTTGCATCATCTCCTGATTTAACGGCTATGGTCAATACTTCAAAATGTTTTGATAAAAAAGCAATATTTGAAGCCTCTAATTTACATACGGGACACCAAGTAGCCCAGAAGTGAACTAAAAGTGGTTTGTTTGATCTTACTTTATAAACAGAACCATCAATTAATTTGATGGAGTGAATATTAAGTGGTGTCTGCGTCAAACTTTGACTTTTGTAGAGACTCATTACATTTGTCATAATTGTTACTGTTACAATTATGAATATTATCTCTTTTGTATAATGTATAATCTTTTTCATATCTTTAGATTAACACTTCTGTAATAATAAACTGATAAAATAGCTAAAAACAAAGGAAAAAAAGTGCTAAAACTCCTATTTATATCATTATCAATATTTTTACTCTCTGGATGTGCAACTTTACAAGATACTCCGCAAGTTAAAAAGAGCGTAAAAAAGGTAAAAAATGTAAAGAAGATAAAAAGTGTAAAAAAGGTAAAAAGTGTAAAGAAGGTAAAGAAAGTAAAAGTAAAACAACATCAGATGTTTCAAACTGTAGCAAAAAAAGATGCCACTTTATTGCAAAAGGGCAAAGCAAAAGAGCATTGTGCTGTCTGTGGAATGAACTTAGTGATGTTTTATAAAACAAATCATGCAGCAACAGATAGTAATGGTACCGTTCGTCAATACTGTTCACTGCACTGTTTAACTAATGACTTACGCCATGGCGCTGAACTACAGAACCCTAAAGTTGTTGATGTTTCATCACTAAAATTTATTCCTGTTCAAGAGGCATACTATGTGGTAGGAAGTAAAAAGCATGGTACTATGAGTCATGTAAGTAAGTATGCCTTTAAATCGCTAGCAGATGCGAAGAAATTTCAGGCAAAAAATGGTGGAGATATAGTGGACTTTTATTCTGCTTGGCAGCTTGCCAAAAAGGATTTCAAGTAATTTAAACTCAATTTTTAGGAGATAAAATGCAAGAAAACAGTTCAAAAGTTTACCTTATAGGAAGCGGTATAGCTGCACTAGCTAGTGCTGTATATTTAGAAAAAGATACTGGTGTTTTGGGCGAGAATATCTATATATTGGAAAAAGACAATATTGCTGGTGGTGCTTGTGATGGCTCTGGAAATGAAGAAGATGGCTTTTTAGTCCGCGGCGGAAGGATGCATGAAGCTCACTATGAGTGTTATTGGGATTTACTCTCAAATATTCCTTCGCTTGAAGATGAAACAGTTTCAGTCAAAGAAGAGACTTTTGCCTTTAGCCAAAAGTATGTCTCAAACGCAAAGGCTAGACTGCTAAAAGATGCAAGAAAAGTTGATTTATCCTCTTATGGACTCTCTTTTAAAGAGCAGGCAAAACTCGTTGAACTTACATTTGTCCCTGAAATCACTCTAAACAATCTACGCATAGAAGATTGGTTTGATCAAGAATTTTTTGATACAAACTATTGGTATATCTGGTCAACTATGTTTGCCTTTCAAAAATGGAGTTCGGTCGCAGAGATGCGGCGTTATATGAAACGCTTTATACACCTTGTTGATGGACTTTATAAACTTGGAGGCATAATGAGAACAAAGTACAATCAGTATGACTCTGTTATTCGACCTTTGCGTAGATACCTTGAGGCAAGAGGCGTGCATTTTGAAATGGGAAGTGAGGTTGTAGATATTGACTTCAATTTATCAGCAGATAGGTATACAGTAACAGTAATTCATCTTAAAAATGGAGATGAGATAGTATTAGCTAAAGATGATTATGTCTTTATTACTAATGGTTCAATTACAGAGAGTACGGATGTTGGTTCATGGAGTGAAGCACCGAAACTTAAAGGTGTAGCGGAGTCTGGTTCGTGGAAGTTATGGAAAAAGTTAGCTAAAAAACATGAAATTTTTGGAAATCCAAGCTCTTTTTGTGATAATGTAGATTTACAAAAATGGTACTCATTTACTGTAACTCTTAAAGATGCTACATTTCATGATTATATGCAAGATTTTACTGGAAATGTTGATGGTACGGGTGGTTTGGTTACTATGACAGATTCAAATTGGCTTATGTCTATAGTTCTTGCTCATCAGCCACATTTTCCAAATCAGAGTGATAGTGTGAAAATATTTTGGGGTTATGCACTTTATCCAGATAGAAAAGGGAACTATGTCAATAAAACTATGTCAGAGTGTAATGGAGAGGAAATTTTAGAAGAGCTCTATTATCATCTTAAAATTCAAAAGATGATGCAGCCAATTACAAAGGCAGGTAAAATTAATTGTCTTCCTGTTGCTATGCCTTTTATAGATAGTCTTTTTATGCCTAGAAAACTTGGTGATAGACCTGATGTCATTCCTAAAGGTGCTACAAATTTTGCATTTTTAGGACAGTTTGCTGAGGTAGAAAAAGATTGTGTTTTTACGGTTGAGTACTCTGTGCGAACAGCACAAATGGCAGTTTATGGACATTTTGATACTGATAAAGAAGTAATACCAGTGTATGACTCCATTCATAATCCAAAATATTTAATAGCAGCTATGAAAGCTTTAAGTAGATAAGTAATTATATAAGAGAAGGAAGGGTGGGGGTGGAGATAGAGTGTATTACTCTATCTCTGCATCGATAACATCGTCGTCATCTTTTTTCTTTGCAGCATCTGCAGAACCAGCAGCTTCACCGCCTTGTTCTTGTTTGTACATTTGCTCAGCCATTTTGTGGCTTGCTTCAGTTAATGCTTTTACTTTCTCTTCGATTTGCTCTTTTGTAGCATTTTCATCTTTGAGAACTTCTTTTAACTCATTAATAGCAGCTTCAATTTTCGCTTTTTCATCAGCTTCAAGTTTATCACCCATCTCAGTCATAGATTTCTCAGTTTGAGCAATAAGTGCATCTGCTTGGTTTTTAAGCTCTACAAGCTCTTTGCGTTTTTCATCTTCAGCTTTGTGTGCTTCAGCATCTTGAACCATTTTATTGATCTCTTCTTCACTTAGTCCTGAAGATCCAGAGATTGTAATTTTTTGCTCTTTACCTGTACCTTTGTCTTGTGCAGATACAGTTAAGATACCATTCGCATCGATGTCGAATGTAACCTCAATTTGAGGCACACCACGAGGTGCTGCTGGGATGTCTGTTAGTTCAAAAAGACCTAAAGATTTGTTGTCTTTTGCGAACTCTCTTTCACCTTGTACAACATTAATGCTTACTGCAGGTTGGTTGTCTTCAGCAGTTGAGAAAACTTGAGATTTTTTTACAGGAATTGTTGTTCCTTTTTCAATTACTTTCGTTGCAACACCACCAAGAGTTTCAATTCCAAGTGAAAGTGGAGTAACATCAAGTAAAAGAACATCTTTTACATCACCACGAAGTACACCACCTTGAATAGCTGCACCAGCTGCAACAACTTCATCAGGGTTTACACTTTTATTTAACTCTTTGCCACCAAAGTATTCTGATACTTTTGCTTGTACAACTGGTACACGAGTAGAACCACCAACCATAATAATCTCTTTGATGTCACCTTTGCTAAGGTCTGCATCTTTCATTGCAGTATCAATGTGACTCATAGTTTCAGCGACAAGAGAGTCAATCATACCCTCAAATTTAGCACGAGTAAGTTTTACAACTAAATGTTGTGGTCCTGCTTCTGTCATAGTAATGAATGGCAAGTTAATTTCAGTTTCAGTTGCACTTGAAAGCTCTTTTTTAGCATTTTCAGCAGCATCTTTTAGTCTTTGGAGTGCCATTTTGTCATTTTTAAGATCAATACCATGACTTCCTTTGAACTCTTCAGCTAACCAGTCAACGATTTTATTATCAAAATCATCTCCACCTAAGAATGCATTACCATCAGTTGAAAGAACTTCAAATGTACCATCAGAAATTTCAAGTGTTGTAACATCAAATGTTCCCCCACCAAGGTCATATACAAGTACATTCTCTTCACTTTTACTTTCAAGTCCATAAGCTAATGCAGATGCAGTTGGCTCATTGATAATACGAAGAACATTAAGACCAGCAATAGTACCAGCATCTTTTGTTGCTTTTCTTTGTGCATCATTAAAGTATGCTGGAACTGTAATAACAGCATCAGTAACTTTAGAACCTAAATAACTCTCAGCATCTTCTTTTAGTTTTGTAAGAATTTTTGCTGAAATTTCTTGAGGAGTATATACTTTTCCTGCAACATCAACAGCAGCCATACCATCTTTATCAACAATTTTATATGTTACTTTGTCTTGTGCAAGTTTTGCATTCTCTTCATTCATCATAAGACCCATGATTCTCTTAACTGATGAGATTGTTTTTGCAGGGTTTGTAATAGCTTGTCTTTTTGCAGGATCACCTACTAAAACCTCACCTTTATCTGTAAACGCAACTACTGATGGAGTTGTATTTTTACCCTCTGCATTTGGGATGATTTTCGCTTCACCACCTTCATAAACTGCTACACATGAGTTTGTTGTTCCTAAATCTATTCCTATTACTTTGCTCATTTTATTATCCTTTAATTTTATTTTATAAAATTTAAGGGAACCTTTTCATTCCCTTTGGTCACAGAATCGGGAGTAATCCCGCTTCTTACGCTAACACTGAGTTTTCTTCGGCAGAAAGCCCACGGTGCCAGCACCTTTCATTTTATTTATTCTTTATACATATTTATTTTTAAAACGGTGAAAGTATATACTGTTTTAAAAATTAGTTTTGCAACTTACGTTGCATTTTGAAAATATCCTAGTTTGCTACAACCACCATAGCTTCACGAAGTGGTCTATTCTTGTATTTATAACCGCGTTGGAAAGTTTGGACAATCTCTCCACTCTCTACTTCATCATTATCTACACTTTGTACAGCATTATGAATATTTGGATCAAATGGCTCTTCATGAGATACCATTGTTACTCCATGTTTTTCAAGTGCAGTTGTAAATTGTTTTAAAGTAAGTTCAATACCTTCTTTAAGTTTTTCAATAAGCTCTTGTGGTTCTGCATCTGCATTTGCAGATTGGAGTGCCATTTCAAGTGAATCCACTACGGGAATCATATCTTTTGCAAATTTTTCATTTGCATATTCAACTGCTGTGTATTTTTCACGCTCTAATCTTTTTTTGATATTATCAAAATCAGCATGAACACGCGCATATTTATCTTTTAACTCTGTTAATTCTTTGTTTAAAAGTTCAAATTCATCTTCTGGAGTAGCCTCTGTTTGAGTCTCTTCCTCGGATGCATTAGAGTTTTCAAGTTCTTCATTATCTTGAAGATTTTCGTTTTCTATATTTTTATTAGACATAATATTCTCTTGCTCCTTTTTTGGTAAGATAAGCGTATTATACATATTGAGTGTAACAATGTCAAGTAATGGTTAATAAAATTTGATTAGTATAATTGAGTCTATTCATATCAAGTATAATTTAATTGTAAATTTAAAAAGAATATGAAGTATATTTTTGTATCATTATGTAATTAGAGTTGGAGAGTAGATATGAAAATAATATCATGGTTAGTAGGAATTATAGTAGCAATAGTGCTTTTAGTATATGTAGTAGCGTTTACAACAGTTGGAAACAATACTATTAAACCCCTTGTTCAAACAGAAATACAAAAGCAGCTTCATCTGCCTTCAAAGTTGGAGACTTTTTATGTTCGTATGGATAAATTTGAAATCAATCTTTTGCTTAATAAAAACAATAGTGTCCATTTAGAGGGAACATATTCTCTTTTTGCACAATCTTTTCATGTGAAATACAATTTGAAATTAGAGGAACTGCAAACACTTAAACCAGTAACAAAAACGCAACTTTTAGGTTCATTTCATACAGATGGAATTGCAAAAGGAGATATGAAACTTATAAAGATTGATGGTAAAAGTGATGTAGCAAGAAGTGATACAAATTATCATATTGTTTTAACTGATTTGAATCCAACTTCCATTATTGCTAAAATTGACTCTGCTGATTTAGAATCTCTCTTATATATGGTAAATCAAAAAGAGTATGCAAAAGCAAAAATTGACTTGAATGTGAATTTTAAAAATATTACACCACATAAACTTGATGGAAATATTGAACTTATTACGAGGGATGGTCTGCTCAACTCTAAGGTTATGAAGAGAGATTTCAACATCAACACTCCGCGGACTGCGTTTAGTATGAATCTTGGAGCGGTATTAAAAGGTGATAGCGTTGGCTATAAATATCTTTTAAAGTCTAATTTGGCAAAAATAAGCTCTGCAGGAGATGTTGTTCCTCAACCATTAAAAGTTAATCTTAATTATAAGGTAAATGTAAAAGAGTTGGCTCTGCTTAAACCAATAACAGGAGCAGATGTTAGAGGTTCGCTGCGTTTAGATGGAGATGTAAAAGGATCTAAAGAGAAAATGAGTATTACAGGTAAAACTGATTTAGCGAGTTCAAATACCACTTTTAAAGCTATTTTAGAAAATTTTGCTCCAAAAAGCATCAAAGCAAATGTAGTTGGATTAAAACTGCAAAAACTACTTTATATGATAAAACAGCCTCACTATGCAGATGCACTGTTTGATATGCAGGTAGATATTCCAAATGCAGATATGAAAAATCTCAAAGGAAATGTCAATACAGAGATTACAAAAGGTCTGCTTGATGCTAGATACCTTACAAAAGCATATAAATTTAGTTCACAAATGCCAACGACTGCGTTTAGTGCAAAAACATACACAACACTCAATAAAAACATGATAGATACAAAAGTAAACTTCTTTTCAACACTTGCAGATTTGAATGTGAAAAAAGCCCGTTTCAATATGAAAGATGCTTCTATAAATAGTGACTATACAGTAAAAATTAGTGACTTAAACAGACTTTACTTTGTAACTGAGCGTCATTTAAAAGGTGGTTTAGTTGCTAATGGTGAACTGAAAAAAGCCAAAGATTTAGATTTTACAGCACATTCAAATATTGCAGGTGGAAAGCTTGATGCTAAGCTTCATAACGATGACTTTCATGCAGATTTAAACTCTTTAAAAACTTTGGATATTTTAGATATGCTTATCTATCCTAAAATTTTTAAAGCTTCTCTTGATGCAGATTTGGATTATAATCTTGCAAAATCAAAAGGAAAACTTTCAGGATTTTTGAGCCATGGAACTTTTACAAAAAACAAAGCACTTGACTTAATAAAACAGTATGCGCATATAAATATGTATGTACAAAAATTTAAAGGTGATGTAAACGCAGATCTTAACAAAGAACACATAATCGCTGCGTTTGACTTGCGTTCAAATACATCATCCATTAAAACAACAGATACAAAGCTCAATACTTTAACACAAAAAATCAACTCTAAGCTTGATATAATAGCAAATCATAACCCGCTTACAATTACCCTCAAAGGAGATATCAAATCTCCAAAAGTTGGGATTGATGCAAACAAGCTTATAGAAAAAGAAGCAACAAAAGCACTCCAAAAAGAGGCTAAAAAATACATGGATAAAAAAGGAACAAAGGAGCTACAAAAAGCAGCAAATCAGCTACTTAAGGGACTTTTTTAGTATTGTCTCTTAATTAGAGTTCAAACATTTTAATAAGTATTTTAGAAATATTTTGAGATGTTCTTTTATCTACATCTCCTAATTTCTTTACAAGTCTTGTTTTATCAACTGTTCTAATTTGGTCTAATAATACTAAGCCATCTTTTTTTTCAAATTTTATTTTTGGTCTAAATACAAAATTAAAACCTTTAGATGTCATTGGTGCAACAATAACAGTCTTTAAAACATTCATTTCATTTGGTGAAATTACTATGCAAGGTCTTGTTTTTTGAATTTCAGAGCCGACAGTTGGGTTTAATTTGACTAAGTGAATTTCAAACCTTTTAATATCAACTACCATTGCCAATCTTCTAAATCATTATCATTTAAAAAGTCTTCTAAAAGTGCTTCATCTTGTAGACCTTTATTTTCGATTATTACTTTTTTAATATTTTCTTTCCATGTTTCTCTTGATATATTATTAACAGGTTTAATTAGCAAACCATTCTCTAGTACTTCTAGTTCTAAATTGACATCTTCAAGGTGAGCTTGTTCGATTAAAGGCTTAGGAATTCTAATGCCCTGTGAGTTTCCAATTTTAATAAGTGTTGTCATTATGAGCTCCTTTGTGTAATTATATTGTAATTACATATATAAGTCAATTTCATTAGATATTAATTTGTATTAAGAAAAATTAACAGCTTGTGAAGGTTTGAATTTGCAAGTGGCTCTTTAGAGTGTTTGAATAAACCAAGTAAAAGTAGCTTGACAAGTTAAAATATCATTAATATCTTTTATTTTAACTTCAATTTGAAGTGAGCCTCTGCCTTTTTTTTCAAATTGTGATTTGAATTTTACAACAGCTTCTTCGTCTGTTGATGAGAAAGCAATAATCTTCTCTTGAGCAGGTTTTTTGTATTTAATCTGAGCATCTCTTAAAACAGGTAAAACTTTTCCTTCAAGCTCTGGAAAGAGATTTTGAAGATGAATTCCACTTTGTGTTTCTGCTAATGTAAATTGAGCACTTGCATGAATTGTTTTGATATGGTTTAATACATCATTTTTAAAATTTAATGATAATTCATTATTTTGTTCTTCAATTCCTATGTGTTTAACAAATGGGATGTCTGTTGCTTTCAAGTTTATATTCCTTTTTTAAATAACTTTTGATTTACAACTATTATATTCTATAAAGCTGAATTATTTGCAATATCATTCTTAAAATAAAATGTATGTTTTGTACTTGTTATCGCCATTTACACACTGATACTTACATCACAAAGCGTTAAACAAAAGGCTACCTCTTTCTCTTTTTCTTCTAAAATCTTGATTGCTTCACGAAGGGTTGTTCCTGTTGTGATGATGTCATCTACTAAAATGACATTTTTATTTTTGAAGTTTTTTAGATGGAAATTTCGAGGATTTTGCTCTCTAAAGGCTCTTGTCTTTCCTGAGTAGGAGATGCTACTTTGTGCTCTTAGTTTGTTGTGTAGTGGCATAATGTTGTAGCTTTTAAGTGTATGGTTTAAGATGGCAGTGTGTGAGTAGCCACTTCTTGGGTTATCATCAATAGCAATGCTTACATATTTCTCTTTTGTATGAAACTCCTGCGCAAATTTCTCAAAACTCAGTTTGGCTAAAATATTGTATACATAAAATCCGATGTCGGTGTGTTTTGTAAAAAGAAGCTCTTTGTTTTCGCTATATCTGTAAAAAGAGATGACGGTGATGCCATTTGAAAGTGTGCGTTTGTAAATAGAAGGAGTAAGAAAATTTGTTTGACAATCTTTGCATATATGTGTAAGAGAGTATTTCTCACACAATATGCATTTCATAGCTGCGTTTACTTAGTCCATTTTCAGTACAGACATAAATGCCTCTTGAGGAAGTTGTACTTTTCCTATGGACTTCATTCGTTTTTTTCCTGCTTTTTGTTTCTCTAAAAGCTTGCGTTTACGAGTAATGTCGCCACCATAACATTTCGCAGTAACATTTTTTCCCATACTTTTTACAGTCTCACGGGCAATGACCTGATTGCCAAGTGATGCTTGTACAGCAACTTCAAAGAGTTGACGAGGAATGAGTTCTTTCATATTTTTTACAAGTGCACGACCACGAGAGAGTGCAGATGTACGAGGAACAATGACGCTAAGTGCATCCACAACTTCGCCTGTAATTTTTATATCAAGTTTTACAAGGTCACCTGCTTTAAAGGTTGTTGGTTCATAATCAAAAGAGGCATATCCTTTTGAGATGGACTTAAGTGTGTCATAAAAATCAATGACAATTTCATTCATTGGTATCTCATACTCAAGCATAACACGCTCTTCATTGAGGTAGGTCATTTTATTTTGAATACCGCGTTTAGATATAAGCAGATTCATAATATTTCCAAGATACTCACTTGGTGTAATGACTGTCGCTTTTACATAAGGCTCTTCAATACGGTCAATGTGGTTTACCTCTGGAAGTTCTGACGGATTTTGTACAGTGACTAAATCTCCATTAGTGAGATATACATGATAGACAACAGATGGTGCAGTAGCAATCAAATCAAGTCCAAACTCACGCTCAAGTCTCTCTTTGATGACCTCCATGTGCAGCATTCCCAAAAATCCGACACGAAATCCAAATCCAAGTGCTACAGAAGTCTCTGGCTCATAAGAGAGAGAAGAGTCATTGAGTTTGAGTTTATCTAATGCATCTCTTAAATCTTCAAATTTATCAGTATCTATTGGGTAAAGACCTGCAAATACAAAAGGTTTTGCAGGTTCATAATCTCCAACAGCCTCAGCAGTTGGATTTTTAGCGTCCGTGACAGTATCACCTACATTGACAACACTTACCTCTTTAAGACCAAGAACAACAATGCCAATTTCACCACTTTTAATAGTGTTTGTTTTGAGCTTTTTAATAGGGTGCGGATACATTAAATCAAGCACTTGATGCTCTTCACCATTACTCATAAGTTTAATAATCTGATTTTTCTTTATTTCACCATCAAAGACACGAACAAGTGCTAATGCACCGAGATACTGATCAAACCATGAGTCATAAATAATGGCTTTTGTAGGAGCATCAGGATCTCCAACTGGAGCAGGTACTCTCTCAACGATGGCATCTATAAGCTCATGTATGCCTACACCTGTTTTGGCAGATACTAAAATAGCATCTGTAGCATCTATGCCAATACTTGTCTCAATCTCTTCTGCCACTTTATCTGGGTCGGCCGCAGGAAGGTCGATTTTGTTTATAACAGGAATGAGCTCAAGGTCATTGTCAAGTGCAAGGTAAACATTGGCAATAGTCTGCGCTTCAACACCTTGTGCAGCATCAACAATAAGGAGTGCCCCATCACTTGAAGCAAGAGATTTACTCACTTCATAAGAAAAATCAACATGACCCGGAGTGTCGATAAGGTTTAAAACATAATGCTCTCCATCTTTGACATAGTCAAGCCGCACACTTTGTGCTTTAATGGTGATACCACGCTCTTGCTCAATATCCATTGTATCCATCATTTGTGAACTCATCTCGCGTTCAGTTACCGAGCCACACTCTTGAATAATTCTATCGGCAAGCGTGCTTTTTCCATGGTCAATATGAGCAATGATAGAGAAGTTTCTTATGTTTTTTAAGGGCATTATTTTCCTAACTTACAAAATATTTTTAATTACATAAAAAGTGAATTAACACTTTCATTATGATACACTCTACGGATTACTTCAGCAAAAAGTGGTGCAACAGTTAAGACTTTAATATTTTTATGCTCTTTTGTTACTAAAGTATTTGTAATGATGAGCTCATCTAGTTCACCTTTGTCAAGGTTCTCATACGCTTTTCCACTCAAAACACCATGCGTCGCACATGCCATAACAGAAGTAGCACCTTTGTTCTTGAGTGCAGTTGCCGCTTTTACCATAGTTCCAGCAGTATCAACCATATCATCTATCATAATGACATCATACCCTTCAACATCACCGATGATGCCCATTACTTCACTTTCATTTGCTTTTTCACGGCGTTTATCAACTATAACCATATCTAAGCCCATGCGTTTTGCAAAGTATCTAGCACGCGCAACACCACCAATATCTGGTGAAGCAATAATTGGATTTTTCAAGTTTTTACTTTTGATGTATTGCTCAAATGTTACAGAGCCATAAAGATTGTCAACAGGAATATCAAAAAAACCTTGAATTTGACCAGCATGAAGATCTATGGTAACAACTCTATCGATACCTGCAGTCTCATATAAATTTGCCACAAGTTTTGCTGTAATAGGTACACGAGGAGCAGCTTTTCTATCTTGTCTTGCATATCCATAGTATGGCACAACAGCTGTAATACTTGAAGCAGATGAACGCTTCAATGCATCTGTCATAATGAGCAGTTCCATAAGGTTGTCATTTGAAGGAGCACCCGTTGACTGAACTATAAACACATCACGACCACGAACACTCTCCGCAATTTGTACTGAAATCTCACCATCACTAAACTTTTTTACATCCGCTTTTGCTAGCGGCACATCTAAAAGACTACAAACCTCTTTTGCAAACTCAACACTTGCTGAACCAGCAAAAATTTTATATCCACGCATCACGATTCCTTCTTGGAAAAATTAATACGCCATTATACTAGAAGTGTTCTGAGTGTAGGTTAAAGAGTTTGACACTTTTGACAAACTCCTGAAAATACAAGGTCTATTTTATCGATTTTGAAATGTGTGTTTGTTGCGGCTGCGTTTGATACTTGTGATAAATCAATAGAGATGTCTTCTATTTCCCCACATTTGTTACAAACTAGATGAGAGTGTGCTTCTTTTGAAAGTTCATAGACTGATTTTTCATGAGGAATTTTAACCTCTTGTATAAAAGAGTTCTCAAGCATAATATTAATGTTTTTATAAATTGTTGCCAAGGAGATAGAGTTAAATTTTTTGAGCATTATCTCATAGAGATTATCTATATTTACATGTCCATAATAAGCCAAAGCATTGGCAATCTCTAGTCTTTGTGGTGTTGCTTTTAAATGGTGTTCTCTAAGTGCATTACTATAATTATTCATGATGGAAGTATACAATGAAAATCTTTAAAATTTGTTTTTTAAATGAGTTTTTGTAATTTTATTAAGGTAGAAAATAAAATAGCACCTTTATCTATATGAGAACTTTTCATTTTTAGTTCATTTAACAGAAGTAACTCGTGGAGTTTAAAATAGACTTCTGGTTTTACTTTGAGTGCCATTGCCGCTTTTTGTTCTATCACAAAATTAGGAGCTCTATAGCCTAAAATTTCTATGGCATTAGGTGCACCATTAACACGAATGTAGATGTTAAACATATAGAGTTGGGTAATGTAGGCTGTAATTGCGCTCACTATTCGTATTTCATCTTCTCCATGCTCTAAAATGCTTTGCAGATCATCTCTATAATCTTTTTTTGCAAAGAGCTTTTGAATAAACGCATCAAGATTTACCTCTGCTAAACCATATACAAGGGTATCAACATCTTTTGTTGTGATTTCTCTATCATAAACGCGAAATTTTTCTATCTCATTTGCTGCAAGTGCAACATCGCCATTGTGAATTTTAAGCAGGTGCGAGATGGTGTATTTGTCAATTTTGACATTTTTCTCTTGAGCTACATTTAAAATAATATTTTGTGCTTCATACTCTTTTGGATGGAAAAAACGGACACTCATCGCTTTTGTCTTTGCAAATGTTTTTTTATTGTTATATGTCTTATGGTCACTGCCATAATAGGCATATATAAAAATATTATCGGGATTTTTTTCACATAATCCTAAAAGAGTATCGAGCTCTTTTTTAGGAATTTTTTTTTCACTTTTAATGATGAGTATATTTCTATCACCAAAGAGAGAACCTTGTGAAAGATGTGCTTTTGCTGAGTTGAAATCATACTCATCATGGTAGTAACTCAGAATGTTTGCATCATCAATATTACTAAGCATTCTTGTGTACATATCTATTAAAAATGGACTCTCGCCAAAAAATACAAAAGAGTTTGAAAGCTTTTTACTAGCAATATATTTATCAAACTCGTTTTTATACATCCATTTTTCCCACAACACTAGCAAAAATTCGAGCTTTATAGATGTCTACCTTGTCAATACGAATCATAATATCTTCAAAGAGTGAAACATCTGCACCATTTAGAAAATGTAAATGTGCACCAATAATTTCATCGTGCAATTCTGCTCTTAGCTCAGGGTCTGTGGCAGTTACTCTGGCTTTAAACTCTTTATGGAGGTTCTGTGCTGCCCATCGTGCATATTTTCGTGCTTTATATTCAGATTCTATTATGCTTGCTTCTCGTTCTTTTTCACTTATTTCCATACTGAGAGATTCTATATTTCTAAGCACATAAGTTTGTTCCTCTTTATCTCCTGCATTTATAGCTTTTAAAAGACGATGGACAATAAGGTCACTGTAGCGTCTAATTGGAGAGGTAAAGTGGGTATACTCATCAAAGCCAAGTCCAAAATGACCAATATTTATAGGAGAGTATTTTGCCTGCATTTGTGAACGGATAATAAGCGTATCAACTTCTGACTCAATGCCCATATCTCTAGCCTGTTTTTGTATCTCTTCAATAGTCTCTTTTATAGAGTTTTTAATTTCAATATGCATTCCAATACCAGCCAACTCTTGGTAGAGTGTTTGGAGTTTTGCCTGACTTGGTGCTTCATGAACTCTGAAAAGCCCTCGTTTGTAGCGTTTTGCAGCCTCTTTATTGGCTAAAAGCATACAATCTTCTATGAGACCATGAGAGGGTGTCTCCTGCGCAACTGTTGTTGCAACAAGATTTGTATTTTCATCTAATTCCATTGAAATTTCAGTCGAATGAAACTCAAAGCCCTTTGCTAAACGCAGCTCTTTGAGTCTGTCTGTAACTTTTCTTAGTTTTGTTATCCATTCAAATATTGTTGACTCTTCTGGCGTTTTTGCTTGCAATTTCCCTTCAAAAAAGAGGTCAATTTCTTCATAATTAAATCGTCTGTCTGAGTGCATCAGTGCTTCATAAACTTCTGAGTGAATAACATCAAGAGAGTGAGGGTTGAGTTTTATTTCAAAAACATAAGCAAGTCTGTCTACATGAGGTTGTAAAGAGCAGAGTGTCTCGCTGAGCTCTCTTGGCAACATTGGAATAGACTTATGTGGCAGATAGATAGAAAAACTTCTAAAAATTGCCTCATTGTCTAAAGCACCAAAGGGTTTGACATATTCGCTTACATCTGCAATGGCGACATAAAGCGTTGTATTCTTATCATCCCAGTAAATTGCATCATCAAAATCTTTTGCAGTAACAGGGTCAATTGTACAAAAAGTAAGGTCGCGTAAATCTCTGCGTTTAGAGTATTTACTAGCATCTACCTCTTTAAAAGAGCGGGCAATTTTAAGCGTTTCTTCATCAAATGTATCGTGTTTATTAAATTGTGCAAGCACGATTTTTTCATCTACTTTTGGATCTTCTATATTGCCGATTTTTTCTAGGATGCTATTTTCTAAATTGTCAATCTTAAAAAGGTCTCCAATTTCATACTCTTGTAGTGCTTCAGGAGTCATCTCTGCACCAATAGGGTAGTGCGTTTTTAGTTCCACTAAAGAACGGCGTTGCTCTTTTTCTATAATGCAAGCAACACTATAAGTCTGCTCTCGCCCTACAATTTCAGCAATTTTTGCACTCGGTGTGCCTCTTTTTCCAAGCAGACGCTTAGCGATTACCAAATCACCCTCAGTAGCAACACCTAAGTCACCCTCAGCAATAAAAAGATCCTTTACATTTTCGCCAATGACATGCAGATAGGCAGTCCCTTTTTGTACGAGTCCCAAAACACCAGCACGGTATTTTGAGTTAAATTGGTATATGACATGTTTATGGGTGATGTATTTTTTTGCAAGCCACTCTTTGATGAATGGGCGTTCTTCTACGCTAATATCTTGCTCACTCAAACCATGAGTGAGTCTTATAAGTAGAGATTTCAATTGTTTCGTATCTCTATTTTATATGTTCTATTGCAGTATCAAAGCTTTCCATATCTAGTTCATATTTTTCTATTAACTCTTTTGCTGCTTTGATACTAGCATCTGTAACTTTTCCATTAATTGGAACAGCTACACGAACAACATGGAGGATACGAGCAGGTCTTTTGTCTTCGTCTGTCGCAAGGTCAGGGTTTTGACAATTTCCTATGACATCTACAAGGCTGCTCTCAAATTTCCATTGTTTGAAGATAGTGGCACTTACTTCTGGTGTGTCTACACCTATGATTTTTCTCTCAGCTGCTTCAACATCTTGAAGCTCTTTGAATGCGTTACGGAACTCTTCTGTTTTTCCATCTGCCATCACTTGTTGTGCAATAAGTACTTTACCAATCTCTACAAGAAACGCAGCAGGTGATAAAACACCAAGGTAACGGTTCTCTTTTCTTAAACACCATGTAGTCATAAGTGCATGTTGTTTTTTTGAAAGGTCAGAAAACATCTCATTTGTGATTCCATATGGAGATAAATCAAGCGAAAAACATTTTTTTACAATACTTGCAAGTGCAAATCCGCGTACGGTACCCATTCCAAAAAGACCAACAGCTTGGCTAATTGCATTAATTTCACGAGAAAAACCATAGAGTGGAGAGTTCGCAGCTTTTAAAATATCAGCAGTTAAAAGTGGATCTTTCTCTAAAATCTTTGCCATATCATTAAAAGTACTGTCAGGATCTTTGTAAACCTCTTCTATCTGCATAGCAGACTCTGGAAGTGGTGGAAGTTGTTTTATCTTTTTAAGTATTTCTTCAGTCATATATCCCTCTTTTGGTTGTAGTAATGATTAAAAATCATGATTATTTCGTAATTATAGTCTCTATAGATAAATACATTCTGAATATTTACAAAAAATTGGTATTATTATTTATATAAAATTTATAAGGATAGATATATGCAAGATACAGCAATGTTAGTTCAGTTAGGATACACACCAAATGAAGCTTTGGTTGAACAGTTGGATAAAATAAAAAGCAATACAGCAGGATATGAAAAAATTGATAAACACATAATGGACTTAAATGACCATTTAAAAGTAGAAAATGCTTATGTTGCACTTTCAAATTCAAAAGATTACTTTAAAATCAAAATAGAATCGCCGACTCCTGAACTAGCACAAGAAGCACATGAAAAAATTAAACATTTTAGTGAAAAATTCAAAATACAGGTAGAAAAACTACCAAGTAAAGAGACCTATTATATTCTAGGATATGAACAGTAGGGTGTTAGCGTAATGGTAGAGCCAATGAGCGTCGAGGGTTATGATATTTTAATAGAAGAGTTCAAGTATCTTCTTGAAGTTGAGAAGCCTAAGGTTGCTCATGAAAAGCTTGTAGCTGCGGCACTGGGGGATAGAAGTGAAAATGCAGACTACCAGGCGGCAAAAGAGAAGCTGCGTTTCATTGACAAGCGGCTTTTTTATTTGAATAAAATGATACAAAAATCCAAAATAATTGATCCTTCTCTCTATGAACATAAGCGTGTCTCTTTTGGTAGTACCGTTACTCTGTTAAACTTCGACAGTGAGGAAGAAGAAGTTTACACCATCTGTGGTGTTTTAGAGAGTGAACCAGAAAATCACCTTATCTCCATTCATTCTCCTATTGCAAAAGCTTTAATAGGAAAAACAGTGAATGATGAGGTAAAAATAAAACTTCCAAACGCAGTCAAAGAGTATGAAATTGAAAAAATTTCGTATAAAAATATCTTTTCATTAAAGAAAAATATACGAACAAAAGCAGATTTTTCCTTCCATTAAAACAACTTTTACTAAGCTTTTGATATAATCCCTCTTTAAAAACCAAATTTTAGGATTTCCTCGTGAGCCAACAACTTCCAGATATAGAGACACAATTAGCAAACCATAAACTTTCACAAGAAGATTATACGCATATGAAAGAGATTTTAAAGCGTGAACCAAATTTAGTGGAGCTGGGGATTTTCTCAGCTATGTGGAGTGAACACTGCTCATACAAATCTTCAAAAATTCATTTAAAAGGCTTTCCTGTCAGCGCACCATGGGTTATTCAAGGACCAGGTGAAAATGCAGGTGTTATTGATATTGGCGATGGCTATGCCGCTGTATTTAAAATGGAGTCACATAATCATCCAAGTTTTATTGAACCATACCAAGGTGCAGCTACTGGCGTTGGTGGAATTATGCGTGATGTATTTACAATGGGTGCGCGTCCTGTTGCAAACCTTAATGCTTTGCGTTTTGGTAATGTGTTAAATAAAGATGATATCTCTAAACACCAACGCTACCTTGTCCGTGGTGTCACTGAGGGAATCGGTGGATATGGTAACTGTATGGGTGTACCGACTATTGGTGGTGAAACAAGTTTTGATGAGTGTTACAATGGAAATATTTTAGTCAATGCTTTTACTCTTGGTATTGCAAAAAGTGATGAGATTTTCTATGGTAAGGCTGAGGGAACTGGAAATCCTGTAATGTATGTTGGTGCAAAAACAGGTCGTGATGGTCTAGGTGGAGCTGTGATGAGTTCTGATAGTTTTACAGAAGAGTCAAAATCACTTCGTCCGACTGTACAAGTTGGTGACCCATTTACTGAAAAACTACTTCTTGAAGCGTGTTTAGAACTTTTTAAAACTGATCATGTAATTGGTATTCAAGATATGGGTGCTGCTGGGCTTACATCTTCTGCGTTTGAGATGGCTGGTCGTTCTGGAAGTGGAATGATAATGCATCTTGATAAAGTTCCTGCTCGTGAAGAGGGAATGACTCCGTATGACTTTATGCTTAGTGAATCTCAAGAGCGTATGCTTCTTTGTGCGAAAAAAGGAAGTGAAGAGGAGATTATTAAAATCTTTGAAAAATGGGATTTGGATGCTGCTGTTGTTGGTGAAGTGACAAATACAGGAAATATGGAACTTTTCTGGCATGGAGAGAAGTGTGCTGAAGTTCCAGT
>NZ_JALUKE010000184.1 GCF_027056685.1 Sulfurimonas sp. | reverse complement strand
TCACTCCCACTACGCTCACCCACTAAAACCTTCACAATCTTAGGAATAACATCCCCACTTCTAAGTATGATTACCCTATCGCCAATACGAATATCCATTCGCTCTATTTCATCAAAGTTATGCAAAGTTGCACGCTCAACTACTGCACCCTCTATCTCTGTTGGCTCTACAATAGCAACAGGAGTCACTGCTCCCGTGCGTCCAACTTGTAAAATGATATTTTTAAGTGTTGTTATTTTCTCGACTGCAGGAAATTTATAGGCAACTGCCCATCGTGGCACTTTTACTGTATAGCCCATATCTTCTTGTGCCGCTATTTCATTGACTTTTACTACCATTCCATCAAGCATCATGGCATAACTATCACGCTCGTTTTGCATCTGCTCATAGATGGCTTGGATTTCATCATACCCTTTTGTGACAGCTCGAAGTGGTGGTTTACGAAATCCAAGCTCATAAATGTAGCTCATTTTATCACTAAGTAGTGGCTGTTGTAGTGAATTTATACCAACGCCATAAGGTAAAAATACAAGATTGCGAGACGCTGTAATTTTTGGATCAAGTTGACGCAGACTTCCTGCCGCTGCGTTTCGTGGATTGGCAAAAAGTGTCTCACTGCGTTTAAGACGCTCTTTGTTTATTTTTTCAAACTCATCTTTAAAAATGACTACTTCACCACGAATTTCAATACGCTCTTTATGCTCAATAGTAAGAGGAATGGAGCGAATAGTCTTTACATTTTGCGTAATAAGCTCGCCAACACTCCCATCTCCACGCGTAATTCCTTTGACAAGTTTTCCATCTTCATAAAGCAAATCCAAACTAGCACCATCATACTTCGGCTCACAATAAAATGTCACGCTATCATCAAGTCTATATGTTTTTTCCAGCCACTTCTTTAGCCCCTCAGCATCAAAAATATCTTCTAATGACCACATACGAGAGAGATGTTTGGCTTTTGTAAAGCCCTCACTTATTACATCACCAACTCTCTGTGTTGGAGAGTTTGGCAAAATTTCATTAGCATATAGTTCTTCATATGCCACTACATCATGATAAAGCTTATCATAGCCCTCATCAGTCATAATAGGGTCGTCCAGAACATAATAATGATATGCCCACAAATTTAGTTTTTCTACTGCGTTTATATACTCTTGTTTATTCATAATGTGATTTTATCTTAAACTTGCTAAAATTCTGAAAAATTACAAAGAGATTATAAAATGAATATGACAATGGCAAGTTCAACAGATGCACAAAGAGCGTATGCTCTCGTGCGTTCTTTACAAAAAAGATTTGTAGAAAAACTCGATGATTTAACAGAGAAATTTGGTGAAGGAAAACACTTTGAAGAGGTTACATGGCTTCGTGATGGTGGTATACATGGTGGTGGAAGCAGATTTGAAGCAAAAGATATGAAACTTTTCAATACAGCAAGTGTCAATGTCTCGCAGGTACACTATGATGATATGCCGCAAAAGAACCTCAACTCTGCAACAGCCATCTCTACCATTATCCATCCACAAAATCCAAATGTGCCCTCTATTCACATTCACATCTCTTTAACTGAGTTGCGAAAAGGAGAGAACTACTGGCGCATTATGGCAGACCTTAATCCAAGCATAAACAATGCAGAAGATGCAAAAACTTTTGATGATGCCTTAAAAGAGCTCTCTGGGGAGTATTATGACGAAGGATCAAAACAGGGTGACAAATACTTTAACATTCCTGCCTTAAAGCGTACTCGTGGCATCTCTCACTTCTACCTTGAAAACTTCAAAACGAACAACAGCGAAGCAGATTTTGCATTTGCACAGCACTTTGGAGAGGGCATCATTGACACTTACATCGACATTATTCATAACGCCCTACTCTCTCGCCAAGCAATAAGCCAAGCGGACAAAGATGCACAACTCGCCTACCACACCCTCTACCTTTTTCAGGTACTTACACTTGACCGTGGTACGACCGCAGGACTAATGGTACATAAGCAAAATGACATCGGCATTATGGGTTCTCTGCCTTCACACATCAACAAAGAGCTTTTAAAATCGTGGATAGAAAAAGTAGAAAAACCACAAGATATACTTGTAGAAGCACTTGTAAACGCAGTGAGTGATGATGGGGTCATTGACATTCCAACAAAAGAAAAACTAGCAACAGAAGTTCGAAAACACTATAAAAAGCACCCTGAAGCACTAAGTATGCAAGCAAGTGGCAACACTATTCCCTCAACTGTGCAAAATCACAACAAATAAATGCCTTAGTACCTTAAAAAACTTAAATCATTGAATTATCCATAAGTATTCTATTTTATACTTAAGCTTAGAGAGTTAATTTTTAAATTTATCAATATGAAAATTGACCTAAGCCCTATTTTTAGGTAAACTAATAAAAATTAATAGAACACATTTAAATGATAGTTATTTATTGCATACAGCGTTAAAGAC
>NZ_JALUKE010000183.1 GCF_027056685.1 Sulfurimonas sp. | reverse complement strand
TAGAAAAAATTCTTATGGCTTTACCAAAAAGTGCTCGTAAGAACTTTTTTGTTTTTTTAGCATTTATTGGCTATATTTCAAGTAAAAAGTACCGCAACATTGTCAAACAAAACCTCAACTATGCCTTTGACAACAGCATGAGTGAAGCAGAAATAAAAGCAATAACAAAATACTCTTTTAAAAACTTACTTTTTAATTTTATGCACCTAATGGAACTACGCCATATGACAAAAAAGGAACTTGCAGATAAAGTGACACTTCTCAATAAAGAAGCAGTTGATAGAGTGCATAAAGAGGGGCGTGCTGTCATTTATGTCACATCTCACTACTGTGCTTGGGAGCTTGGAGGGGCAGCTGTAGGTGCTTTTGGTGAGCCTACTGCAGCAGTATATAAAAAGATGAAAAATAGTGTTTATGAAGAGTGGCTATTAGATGCCCGTTCTCAATTTGGAAATAGTAATTTAGAAAAAACAAATGTACTAAAACCACTTATTCGCCTTATAAAAAATGGCAAAGCAAGTGGTATTTTAATCGATACAAATATTAATAAAAGAGAAGGGGTTCTTGTTAATTTTATGGGCAAACCAATTCGACAAACAGCAACACCTGCATACTTAGCGCGAAAATTTAATGCAGCAATCATTCCCGTTACTATTCGCACTGATGATGAAGAGCATTATACCCTTACACTTTTTGACGAGATTAAAGTTCCTAAAACAGAGGATGAGGAAGATGACATTCAAAAAGCAACACAACTCCAAGCGGACTGGCTCACTTCTATCATTACAAAAGAGCCAAAATTTTGGTTTTGGTTGCATAGAAGATGGAAGAGTGATAAGCCCGAAATCTACAAAAAGTAGATTTTAACACTCTTTTTCTAACTCATATTCTCTTGAGCGTGCTTCAAAGAGTTTTAAAATGGTTAAGAAAAATGCAGTAATTGCAGGACCTAAAATCATTCCCCAAAATCCAAAAGTTGTAAGACCCGCAATAATGGCAAAAAAGATCACAAGCTCATTCATTTTTGTAACCCCATTTTTATGTATTTTTTGATTAATTTCTCGAATAATAAGAGGTTTAACAAAGGTATCTGCAACAATGGAAATAACAACTACTGAATAGAGTGCAATAAAAATCGCATTACTGTTATGCCCAATAGAAAACTCATAAATCATAAATGGTAACCACATGAGCACGCCGCCTACAACAGGAATTAAAGAAGCAAAACCATACATAATTCCAAAAAGTAAGCCATTGTAACCCATAAAAGAGATTGCAATTCCAAAAAGTGCACCCTCAAACATTGCAGTCGCAATAATAGAGTAAAAGACCACACTCATAACAACAGAGAGTTCGCGTATAAGCAACTGTGCATCTTCTACAGACATCTGCACAATACGCTTTAAAAAATCAACCATACTTGCACTATTATAATTAGCAAAAAAGTAAAATACAATTACTAAAACAGCATTTTTAACAAACCCTGCACTAAAAGCACCAATTTTACCTGCAATATCTAAACTATGAGCCGTAAGAGCATTAATATTTATATCTTTTAAACTATCTGCAAAATAGGGTTTTACAAAGCGTAGATATTCAGGAGGATTTTCAATAAAATGTTTTACATACATCTCGACATTTTTAAGAGTATCGGGGTTTAGATGGTTTAATTTTATAGTTAAATTTGTCAAAAAATAACTCAATGGTGCGAAAAACAGTATGGCAAGCAAAAGGCTGGAGAGTAGTGCTGCTGCCATTTTTGAATTGAATTTTTTCTCAAAATAATCTTGTATATTTGATGTTGAAATTGATAAAAGAGCGGCTATTGTAATGACCATTAAAAAAGGTGCATACAGCAGATACATCCAGTAAAGAGCAACGCCAAATAAAATAGCAATAAAGTATTGTGTTCTCATCTAAAAAAGTGTCCCATCTGCGTTTACACAACTCATATTTAAAACATCATAGGTAGCAGGTGTTGCCCTGCGTCCCTTTGCTGTTCGCTCCAAATATCCATTTGCTATTAAGTAAGGCTCTAGTACATCTTCAACAGTCCCCTCATCTTCACTCAAAGCTGCTGCGATGGTACTTAGCCCCATCGCCCGCCCATTTGCAGCTACAAGAAGGTTTAAAAGGCGTAAATCCATCTCATCAAAGCCGTGGGAGTTTATACCCAGCTCATCAAGCGCATATTTTGTTCTGTTATGGCTGATGTCTGCTTCATCTGCTACATCTGCAAAATCTCTTACACGACGGAGTAAACGCAGCGCTATACGCGGTGTACCCCTGCTGCGTTTAGCTATCTCAAACGCAGCTTCATAAATAATCTCTTTTTCAAGTTTCTCTGAAGCCTGCGCAATAATTCGGGCAAGTTCATCATTGGAGTAAAAATTCATACGAAAACTCATTCCAAATCTATCACGGAGTGGATTTGAGAGCATTCCAGCACGCGTCGTAGCGCCTATAAGTGTAAAACGAGGCAGGTCAATTTTCACTGTCTGTGCAGCAGGTCCACTTCCTATAATAATATCGATGCGGTAATCTTCCATAGAGGAGTAGAGTATCTCTTCAACAGCAGGAGAGAGACGATGAATTTCATCTATAAATAAAATATCACCCTCTTCCAAGTTTGTTAAAATTGCTGCTAGATCGCCGCTCTTTTCTATCATAGGAGCTGCTGTTACTTTAATGTTGGCATTCATCTCATTTGCAATGATGAGTGCTAAAGTTGTCTTTCCAAGTCCAGGAGGTCCATAAAAAAGAACATGGTCAAGTGCCTCTTGGCGTTTTTTTGAAGCCTCAATAAATACAGAAAGATTTTTTTTAATCTGCTCCTGCCCAATGTATTCACTCCATGCATCTGGGCGAAGTGTAACTTCACTGCTTTCATCTTCAATACTAAAAGTTTCAATATCGACAACGCGCTCCATTAAATTTTCACTCATTAATATGTATGTTCCTCAGCTGGAAATGCTTTTGTTGCAACTTCATCAGCATACTCTTTGACTGCATTTTTCACCAAAGTTGCACCATCCAAATATTTTTTTACAAACTTTGGTGTGAACGCTTCAAAAAGTCCTAGCATATCTGAAAAGACAAGAACCTGTCCATCTACATCAGCCCCCGCACCGATGCCAATAACAGGAATACTCACAGCCTCTGCCACTTCTTTCGCAACATCAGCTTTTGTGCCTTCTATTACCATACAAAACGCACCTGCTTTCTCTACTGCTTTTGCATCGGCAATTATAGATGCTCTTTGCTCCTCTGTTTTTCCTTTAACTTTATAGCCACCCTCACTACGAACAGATTGAGGAAGCAACCCTATATGCCCACATACAGCGATGCCATTTGCAGTTAAATGTGCTATAACATCAGCTTTATCTTGACCACCCTCAATTTTTACACAATCTGCCTTTGTTTGTTGAAAAACTTTTATGGCATTGTCTAGTGCTCTGTCTTTGTTAATGTAAGTACCAAAAGGCATATCGCATATAACAAAATTATTTGGCGCACCAAGACAGACTGCGTTTGTATGATAAATCATCTGATCTAAGGTTGCAGAGATGGTATCACTCTTACCTGCAAAGCTCATATTAAGGCTATCACCTACCAAAATCATATCTGCACTTTCGCTGACAAGTTGAGAAAACAGCGCGTCATAAGCTGTAATCATGACTAATGATTTTACACCTTTAGCCTGTTTTATGGAAGATATTGTTAATTTTTTGCTCATTTGAAAACTCTTTGTAGTTTAATGAAAGTATTTTAACTAAAAATTGCTATAATTTGGCAATAGACTTCTATTATAAGGAAAATTATTTAATGGGTGTACGCAGTGATTTAGAAGCAAACTTTGATTATGAAATCGTTGATGAGTTTTTAGACCACTACTCTATGATGGTTGAAAGCATGGAAGTGATGATTATTGACCTGACAAAACCCAATATGTATAAGAGAAGTATTAATGAGCTTTTTCGTGTATTTCACAATATAAAATCAGCTTCTGGATACTTACAAATACTACCTATGAATAAACTGGCATCATTTGTAGAAGATGCGCTTGAAAATTTACGAAGCAATAGCGCTTCAATTAATCAAGAGACAGTTGATTGGCTGTTACAAATAAGTGATATGTTTGCCATCTGGCAAGATGATCTAAAACAAGACAGCGAACTTAGTAAAATAAAATTCTCCCTACTTAAAACTCCCGATTTGGATAAATAATGAAAAAACTCGTAGCATATATAACCTCTGGATACCCAGAAAAATCTTTCAGTGTTGATTTGGCACTCTCGCTTGGAGAAAATGGTGTTGACACCCTCGAACTCGGTGTTCCCTTTTCTGACCCAGTAGCAGATGGTCCTGCCATAGAAGATGCCAACCATAAGGCACTGGAACTTGGTTTTAAATTTAAAGATCTTTTAGAAATTTCAAAAGTCGTAGCACCAAAAGTGGATACTCTCTGGATGGGTTACTTTAACAGCTTTTATCAACAAGATATGCATAAATTACTGCCACTTGCAAAAAAGCTTGGAGTAAATGGACTCATTATCCCTGATGTCCCACATGAAGAGGCAAAATTCTATAAAGAGCTTTTTGCTGCAAACGCTATTGCAAACATCTCTTTTGTAGCACCTACTGACTCTGAAAAACGAATAGAAGAGCTTGTAAGCGATGCTCAGAAATTCATCTATATGGTAGCCTACACGGGCATTACAGGAGCAGGTGTAGCAGAAAATTTACAGCCATTTTTAGCTTCTATAAAAAAATATACACAAACACCCGTGTATGTTGGTTTTGGAGTTAATGAAAAAACGGCAAAGGAGAAAGTAAAGGGGGCTGATGGAGTCATCGTTGGAAGTGCTTTTATAAACATCCTTTTAAACGAAAAACTCTCCCCAAGCCAAAAAATAGCACAATGCAGTGAGCTTGCCAGAGTGATAAAAAGTGAAATAAACTCTTAATCTTTCCTAATTTCAAAAAGCACTAAAAGTGTTTTTTGAAACATATTGTTATTATCATCACTTACCATTATAAATCTATTTTTTCCTACTTTTGTTACTCCCTCAAAATTATCTATATTCCAACCCTTATTTGAGTCAAACGCAGCGAGTAATTCACTCTTACATAGATGCTTTTTATTACAGGAGGATAGATTTACTTTTACAAGTGCTGTATATCGTCTTGGCAAGAAGTAATGATAACTACGAAGAAGTACAAGTATATTATTTTCATCTATAAACTCAAGACCTGTAATATTTCCATATGCTTGAAACTTATAAATAGTTCTACTTGAATAGAGTCTGTGATATTTTTTATCAACATTTTTCAAAGGTTCTTCAGGTGCAGTAATAATGCCATATTTTTTATTGTAAGCGACACCTTCAAGTCCTTTATTTTTACTCTCATATAGTTTTGTATTTTGCAATATTTTGTTAATCTGCATCTTTTTTACTTTGACACCTTTTGTAGTAAAAAGGTTTACCCGTTCTTTACCCTCAAATGAGACAAGTAAATCATCTTCTTTTAAAGTCAAACCTTCAGAGTCATGATGATGAATTTTAGAGTGTTTTTTACGCAATTTATATTTATGAACAAATGTTAACTTTATAATTTTATCATGCTTTATAAGCAGACGAAAAACAACAAGATAGCCCCTGTCACTTACGGCATAAAGCAGACCATTTTTATATGCAAGTCCTGAGAGTTCACTGATTTTTACACCAGAAATATCATCAAACTCCAAACGCTTGCTATCAAGAATTTTAATTTTTTCATAACTGCTCTCTTTCATTGAGCTAGGTTTAATCTCAAACGCAGTCATACCTGCAAAAAGAAGTTGCCAAGAGAATAAAAGTAAAAAAATAATTTTATCTGTTGAATTTTTCAAATACTACCTCTATATGATATAATCTAAATATGAAAATATGGATATCAAAAACAGTTACACCCACATATAAATTGATAAAACTACATTGTGAACAGCACAGCAATTATGAATATTTAGGAGATTTGAGTGATACAGAATTAGAAAAATTTTTCTTAGATTTAAAAGGGGATATTGATGTCCAAAAAAACACAAAACTACTACACTACTTTGGTTATTTACACCTTTTTATAACAATGAAAGCCTAAACCGAAAGGTTTAGTGCATTTCATATTTAAAAATAATACTTGCATAAGCTGTTATAAAATTATTAAATGTATAAGTCACATCATTTTTTCTATTTGTAGCATCAAGCATCATCAATCTTGCGCCAAATTCCAAATCTATAAGTTTGCTGGCATGAAAATTAAGTCCTGCATCAGCTCCATAATATGGATTTGAAATCAATCGCTTAGTTGTCTCATTTGGTGCTTTAAATTTCATATTTGCAATACCCGCATTTACTCCAAGATAAAGATTCACTTTGCTAGATACATTTAAAAGATAATCCAATTCACCGCCATATGTTCCCATATAGTCATAAGAACTATCTGGATTAGTATAATAGTTCGCTGTTAAGAATATTCTATAGTTATATGATTCAGCACCAATTTTTATACCAATATTTTGCACAGTTTTATTTACTGAATCACTTGATGTAGGAGTATCAACATCACTGTTAACACTTGTCATTCCCCCCTCAATTCCAATAAGAGAATAATCTGGATAAATTACCGTATCTGCCATAACAGCACTACTACAAATCGCGGCTACAACAAAAGCCTTACCTAATCTATTTTTTATCATTATCTTCACCTTTTAAAATTCACTTCCCACAACAATATCTGTCACTGTGATAGTTCCTGTTTTGCTCTGTGTTTCATTAACATCTTCTACTTCAACATATGCTGTACCTTGTGCACTATTACGAGGACTATAACATCCTCCAACTTGCCCATGATATATAACTTTCCCATGTGTAATATTATCACTTGTTACAATTTTAGCACCAAAATTACCATTTCTATACCATTCAGAGGTATTTTTCAATGAAATAGGAATTTCATATGTTTTCCCAGTAGTTCCAGCAGGTACACTTACACTGTTATCATCAAAACCCACACCACGCAATAAGATTTTACGCGCTTCTCCAACTCTTGTATCTTTTCCATTAGCAGAACCTATTAGATTTATCCAAAATACAACTGACTTGCCAGTAAGATAATAATCATATTCCATATCTAAAACTGTACTTGCATTTTCATCTAAAATATAATTATTATTTTTGGGATAAACATTTCCTACCCATTCTGCACCAAAATCACAAGTATCTTGTCTATAGTTATTTCCTACAGCAAAACCCAATCCCGATACATTATTTCCATAATAATTTTCAACTAATAATAAGTTATTGTCACTATTACTTTTGTTAATATCCCATTTTCCTGAAGCATCATAAGTATATCCATTCCCAAATGTTACTAAATAGTCATGTTCAAAATCTACATTTGAAAAAAAGTCTTCAGAAGTATTAAATTTATCATGTGGTGTTGCATTTTCAATACTTCCACCTCTTGGTGGGATAGAGTACAAATAGTTCATACTATTGGTTGCTGTAGACGCACTACTTTGCGCATAACCTGCAATCATACCCGTAGAAATAGTAGGTTTTGTATTAATAAGGTTACTATATTTATCTGTTGCTGTAAGCACCCAATGATCTATAAATTTAGCATGTTCTTTATCTTGAGATGTTCCTGCAAATGAGAGACTAAACGCAGTTGGAGGACCTGATAACACAACTACACTATATACTTTAGTAAGATCTTTTTCCTCTTGGTTAGCATCTAAAAAGTGTGCTTCTACCTTTAGTGGAATAAGACCAGATTTTGTATTAGTGCTCACATTAACTGTAATTGCATTTTTCTCTGTTACAGTGAGTGTACTTAAATTTTTATTTCCATAACTATCTGAAAGTGTAGCTAGACCAGGATTTAAAGAGCTAACTGTTAATGAGATTATATCCTTATCGGCAATTTTATTGTTATTTGAATCTTGCACATTATAAGATATAGCCTTTGTTGAGTTTAAAGCTAACTTAACATTTTCACCATTACTAGAAACAAGCTTATAACTTGATATTATTGTTTGATTTGTTTCAGGAACAATTGACATCGTATATTGTTTAATGTTACTTGGATCGGAATCATGATAAAAACCAAAATAGATATTAGAGGTATCAGCACTCAAATCTTTTGGAGCGGTATATGTGAAAGTTGCGACACCATTAATCAATTTTGATGCATATTGATTAAAAGTACCTACATCTCTACCATTTCGCACATCCGGAGAATTTATAAGCTTCACTTCTCCTTTAGAATACGGATTATTTGCACTATCAAAAACCCTTACATCAATGGTAACAACCTGACTATTTGTAGTTAGTACGGTGCTTGACACAGGCAAAATAACTGTCACAGCAGGATTTGTAATATTTCCTTCTGGAGGTACAACAACACTTCCGTTTGTATCGCTTGAATTCGTTGGAGTATCACTATTATTTCCTTGACACCCACTCAAGAAGAGTAAAGCAACTAGACCTACTCCAAAAAACCTCAATAAATTCATATACCTTCCCCTTTTTTACAATATATGTAAGAAATATTACCATTGTACTTGAATATTTATAAATTACAAATTAAAACCATTGAAGTTAAATCGACCAATCAAACTATTAATTTAATTTATATATTTGGAACAACAATATCCACTCGAAAATGCCCATTGAAAATTATATCCTCCAAGTTCACCCGTCACATCTACAACTTCTCCTATAAAGTAAAGATTTTTTACTTTTTTTGCCTCAAGTGTTGCAAAATCTAACTCCTCAGCTAAAACACCGCCACGGCTTACCTCTGCTTTTGTAAAACCAAAGTTTCCAGCAGGAGCAAAAGTGTAGCGATGAAGGTTATTCAGTAAAGATTTCTCCTCTTTTGTAAGCTTACTGCACTCTTTATCTTTGCATCCTACTGCGTTTAGAAGTGCTTTTGCAAGTCGTTTGGGCAAGGGTAAAACAGAACTTACAAGTTTTTTACTTGCCTTTGTAAGTTCTAATACACTTTTGTTTGGTAAAAAGTTTATACTTATCTCTCCTTTTTTCCAATATAAAGAAGTAGAAAGCACAGCAGGACCGCTAATACCTTTATGAGCAAAGAGCATTTCCTCATCTATAACTCTATCTTCTATTTTTATCTGCACATAACAGCTCAAACCACTCAACTCTTTCATCCAAAACTGCTCTTTTTGCAGCGTCAGTCCTACAAGTGCAGGAGCAAAATCCTTTACTTCTATTGCAAAACTTTTTGCTATTTCAAGACCTATGGGACTTGCACCTATGCTCTTAAAACTCTCTCCACCTGTTGCCACAACCACTTTTTTTGCCTGCATAGACCCTTTATCAGTTGCAACCGTAAAAACATCATTATCTTTTTTCACAGAGATTACTTTATGGTTTAAAATAAGTTCAGAGTGTTTCGTGCTGCGTTTAAGTAGCTCTATAATGTCATCAGAGCTGCGTTTACAGAAGTAGTATCGCCCCTTGCGAAGTTCCAATTCTACTCGATTTCTATCCAACCATTCTAGCAGCTTATCTCGTGAAAACTTTTTAAACACCTTTGCTATAAGCTCACACTCACCATCAAAATTCTCCAGCTTTACACTTGCATTTGTGATGTTGCATTTTCCACCACCAGAGATTTTAAGCTTTTTTGCAGGCTTTTCATTCACATCAATAATGGCTACACTCTTTTTTTTACTCAAATTTGCAGCACACATCAAACCAGATGCCCCTGCTCCCAAAATAATTATGTCATATATTTTCATAATAGTATTATACGCTATAATTACAAAAAAATTTAAAGAAGAAAAATAATGAGCAACAAACTCCACATAGTCTCACTCGGCTGTACAAAAAATCTAGTAGATACTGAAGTGATGATGGGCAGACTAAAAAACTTTGAACTCACTGACAACAACGAAGATGCGGATGTTATCATCGTCAATACTTGTGGATTTATCGATGCGGCAAAAGAGGAGTCTCTTAACACTGTTCTCTCTTTGCATGAAGCTCGAAAAGAGGACTCTTTGCTTGTGATGGCAGGATGTCTAAGTGAGCGCTATCAAGAGGAACTTATGGAGCAAATTCCTGAAGTGGACATCTTTACCGGCGTGGGCGATTATGAGAGAATAGATGAACTTTTACAAGAGAAAAAGAGCCGTTTTTCTGATGAAGTCTACCTTATAGATGGGGCAGAGCGTGTTGTAACTGGTTCAAGTTACCACGCTTACATCAAACTTAGTGAGGGATGTAACCAAACATGTAGCTTTTGTGCCATTCCATCGTTTAAAGGTAAACTTCACTCTCGTAATTTAGACTCCATTGCAAAAGAGGTCGAATCACTAGTGGCAAAAGGATACTGGGATTTCTCTTTTGTCTCACAAGACTCCTCTTCATTTCTTCGTGACCAAAATGTCAAAGATGGGCTGAGCCTGTTGATGCAGAGAATAGAACTCATAGAGGGTGTAAAATCAGCACGAATTTTATATCTTTACCCATCAACCACAAGTATGACACTCCTTAAAAACATAGCAAAAAGTAAAATTTTTCATAACTATTTCGATATGCCTATCCAGCACATCAACGATGATATGCTACGAATTATGAAACGAGGATTTGGAAAAGAGAAGACTTTAGAGCTACTCAACTTTATGCGTTCACTTCCAAACTCATTTGTGCGTACAAGTTTTATAGTCGGACATCCACATGAAACGCAGGAGATATTTGATGAGATGTGTGAATTTGCTGAAAGTTTTGGCTTTGATAGAGTAAATGTTTTTGCATACTCGGATGAAGAGACCACTTCTGCACATGATATGGAAAATAAAATTTCTGAGGAAGTAAAAGTAGAACGAGCAGAAATTTTAGGCGACATAGTTGCTAAAGCTACAAAAAAATCACTCCAAAAAGAGATAGGGCAAACACGCCAAATTGTCATAGATGGTGAAAGTGATGAGCATGAGTATCTTTTAAGTGCAAGAGAACTGCTTTGGGCACCAGAAATAGATGGTGAAATCTATGTAAATGACAGAGCTGTAGATGCTGATTTAGAGTTTGGTAAAATTTATAATGCAAAAATCACGGAGCTTGTAGGCAACATCCTTACAGCGACTGTTGATAATGTTGCAGAGTAAAGAAGCACTCAAACGCAGTAAAAATCTTCTGGCTTTTTCTGCCGGAGGAGACTCTACTGCCCTCTTCTTTCTTCTGCTTGAAAATAACATCTCCTTTGACATTGTCATTGTTGACTATGGGCTGCGTTTACAGAGTAAAGAGGAAGTCGCTTATGCACAAGAGCTTGCAAAAAAGTATAATTTGCAATGTTTTGTGCATAACGCCAAGAGTATAGAGTCAAACTTTGAGGCAAATGCCCGTAAAATTCGTTATGATTTTTTTGAGAAACTTATACAAGAGCACAACTACACTGCCCTACTCACCGCACACCATTTAGGCGATAGATTTGAGTGGATGTTGATGCAATTTTGCAAAGGAGCTGGATGTGCAGAGCTTACAGGAATGCAAAGTATCTCTAAACGCAATGGCTATACGCTCTATCGTCCACTCTTACAAGTTGATAAATCTGACCTCTTAGAGTATCTGCATAAAAAAAATATACAATATTTTGAAGATGAAAGCAATAGTGATGAAAAATATAAACGCAATAGCTTCCGTAAACTCCATACTACACCACTTTTACAAGAGTATAAAGAGGGCATCAAACGCAGTTTTTCCTATATGGATGAAGATGTTGCAACACTCATCCAAACGCAGCAAATACACACCTGCAATCAACTTGCCTATTTTCAAACTTCTCACTCTAAACGCAGCGATATTTATGCAATAGATAAATACCTTAAATCGCAAGGGCATATTATGAGTGCAAAAGAGAGAGCGTTACTTAAAACAGAAGAGGCAGTTGTTCTTGGTCGAAAATATATCATAGCATTTCATAAAGAGTTTATATTTATTGCGCCCTTTGTAAAAAGCGAAAAAATGGATAAAAAATTCAAAGAGCAGATGCGTATTTTAAAAATAGATCCAAAACTCAGAGGCTATTTAGCTTTGGATGCAGAGGCAGTTGTGTTGCTATCTTCTTTATTGCAGTAAACTTTCATTGTAAAGGAAGAGGCTATAGAGTCCCCTTTGCGTTTAAATGTAATAGGAAAATTAACGCCTATTATCCAGTCACTTTTATTGATAGCATCTAGAAAATTGTAGAAATTTTTAGGAGAAGCTATACTTGAAGTTGTATTAACCTCATAAACATCAAACCCATCCTCTTGCCCTGCCTTTAAAATTTTTGCAAGATGCAGAGATGAGAAATAATTTTTATGCTCTTTTTGAAATCTTTTTGCATCAAACTTATTCTCAAACGCAGCAATAATATGTCTATTTTTACTCTGCAAATTTTTCAAAGTATCATAGACTTTATCATGATAATTCTGATATTTTTGTAACTTTGCACTAATTTTTTGAAGTTCTGTGCGTTTTTCTCTATACTCTTTCCCTTTTGGAATAAGAACAAGAAAAGAAAAAAGTAATACAAATAGAAAAAGAAACAATGATGAGAGCAAAATATAGAGATAATGTCGAGAAATATTAATTTTCATCAGAACCCACCTCACTACTAAAATCATCTTTCATATAGTTTGTAGAGACAAAACGCAACCAACCATTTTTAGCAGGATAAAAACTACTGTAAGTCTCTTGAAATATTGAACGCAATGGTGCTTGAAGCATAAAATTATAGACATCTTTATTAGGTGTTATACCATATAAAATAAGTCCATTTTTTAGAAGTTTTGCTTCAGAGAGCGTAATTCGCTGCGGTACAAGGTCAAAAAGGTTTGCTATTGAATCTTTTAAAACGCTATTTTGCGTATAAATCTTCATTCCTAATGCCTCTTGCGTTTGCACAAATGCTATTTTCTTTTTCATAGCAACAATACTTTTTTTCAACTCCACCTGTGTTGATAAAATATGATTTTTATCTTTTTGAAAATTATAATCTTTATAAAGAAGAAAAATATATGTTGTAAAGAGCATAATAATTGTGATAGAAAAAAATGCAATTACAAGCTGTACTTCTTCTGTAAAAGGCGTTTTTTTGCGTGCTTGTATATAGCTGTATTTCATAATTTCAACTCTCTTTTTGCAAGCTCACACAGCTCAAGAGCCAAGTCTGTTCGTCGAATATAGACATTAAAAAACATCTCCTCTTCGAGATACTTTTTAAAATCATTACTCACCCCAACAGAGTCAGCTACATAAACATTTTCTACAAAGCGGCTCTCAAAGCGTGTATCTTTATAAAATTGTCCTACAGAACCTTGAATAAGTGTAAAACGCTGATAATCTTCATTAAACTTATTATCATCTGCCTCTTCAAGAGCATCAGCTGATTCTAACAACTCTTCTTCTATATCTTTTGAGTCTGAAAATTCATCTATATCCTCTAACGAGTCCAAATCTTCAATATTTGCAAAATCTTCTAACTCCGCATTTTCATCATCTAATGCAGATATTTCATCAAGATCTATAGCTCCATCATCGGCTAAAAGTAGATCAGCATTCTCTTCTTGATCTTCCAAACTAATTCCATCAAAATCATCTTTTGTCATCATATCCAAATGATGTGCGTAAAGGAGTTGAGAATTTTCAAAAATGGCTAAAGATAAAAAATTTTCTTGCACAAGAATATACATCGCTAATTTACTATCTATTTTATCTTTAAAAAAATAAGCTAAAAGAGTAAAAGGTGAAAAAATATAATCAACACCTACAGCAGCATAGCGTTTTTTAATTACTGAAATATTCTCTTTTTCGGTATAGTATGCCCAATTATTTGTGCATTTATACTCTGCGTTATCAATCTTTGCGTAAAACTTCATTCTCTCTTTTGAGCAGGTAGGCAGAGCACCTTGTAAGTGAGACATATCTAAAACAGAAATATAAGAATAAGGAGATTCAGAAGTATGTGCAGTTATAAATTCATACATATTTTCATCACACTCTAAAGTTTCAAACTCTTTTTCAACACTACTCAAAAGACCTTTTCTTGAATGTTTTTCAATATATACAACAGTGCTAAAACGCTTTGGAACAATATTTACAAATATCTTCAGATACATAGCTTCAAATAATTTACCAAGCACTATTTCTCTCCGCCACAAAGAGGATGTGCTTTGTTATAGTTTTGTTGTTTCAATGCACTACCTAATTTTGTATATATTTGTGTTGTTGCCATCGATGAATGACCCAACAATTCACTGACATCTGTTATGGGCGCTCCACCATTTAGAAGTGAAGTTGCATAAGAGTGTCGCAACTGGTGAGGTGTTACCTGCAAGCCAATACGCCTAAAGACTTTAGTAATCACATATCTTAAACTATTTTCGCTTAATTTTTCGCCTTTTTTTTCAAAAAGAAATCTTTTTGGACTATAAACCTCTAAATACGCATCAAGAATCTTTTTTGTAGAGAGTAACATTGGAATATCTCTTTGCTTATTTCCTTTCCCTGTCACTCTTAGCCACTCCAAAGAAATATCTTGCAAGGCAATATGAGAGAGTTCAGAAATACGCAGACCAAAAGTATAAAGCATCAAAACAACAACTTGTTCAAATAAATCGGCTTTATCTAGTGCCTCTAAAATATGTTCATGTGAAATAGGCTTAGGCAATGTTTTTGCCACCTTTATACTCGCATCCCCTTTGAGTAAAATTTTCATGCCATTGTCATTAAGATATGTCGTAAAACTGCGTACTGCACTCAATTTTTTACTGATTGTTTTAGCATTTAATGCTGCTATGTGATGTCTGTAAGGCATAAGATTAAATATTTCGCGTCCATCTTCTTCTACTATTTCAATAAAGCTAAATGCTTCACGGAGTGCTTCATCATAACTTTTGAGTGTCAAATCAGAATAGCCTCTCACATCTTTGAGATAATCCAAAAAATCTACTCTTTTATTATCTATTAACTTTCTCAAGTAATTTCTCAAAATTATCATGGTATTTTTTTGCTTCATTAACCAAAGATTTATTAGTCATAACACTCGGAGCTAATTTCGTGTAAGAGTCTACCACTATCTCACTCATCATATTTATTTTTGCTCTATCAGCATCTGAAATAGTTGTTTTGTTGGCTATTTCATTAATATCAAGCATATATTTTTTTGCCTCATCAATATACTTCACATATTTCAGAGCAGTTTTTGACTGCGCCATTATTGTAGCTGCCATTCGGTTGTACAAATCCATAGAAAAAGCTTCATTCGCACTTTTATAGGCTTTATTGTAATCTCCCATTTCATAGTAGTATTTTGATTCAAGAGATTTTTCATAAGAGGGATGGGAAAGAAAGTAAATTACCATTATAAGAACAAGAACAAACGCAGTGATTGGAAAAAAATATTTACTATTCATGAGCTAACAATCCTTTTTGTATCACTTCCCTCGCAACATTGAGTTCCATAGAACTTACATCAAGTTCTGATGAAGCATAATAGTGCAAAACTCCAAATGGTTTGGGAATTATAAACTTATCCCAAGAGTTTAACTGCCAAAATTTTGTTGGTTTTATCTCAACCAAGACTATTTTAGCACCTGCTTTTTGCGCCATTACTATTATACCATCTGCAACTTCATGGCGAGGTCCTTTTGGTCCATCGGGTGTAATTCCAATGTCATATCCCTCTTTTATGGTCTTAATTGCTTGAATAAGAACTCTCGCTGCGTTTCTATTTGTAGAACCTGCCAAAGTACCAAGTCCAAAATACTTAATGGTCCGTGAAATAAGATCTCCATCAAAATGGCTTGAAATAAGCACTTTCGCATGGGGTGTTTTTCTGTAGTGTTTATAAAGGTAAGGAAGCATTAAAAGCTCTCCATGCCAACAGGCAAAAATAATGCTCTCATCGGTTATTTTTTTCGGTGCATGAAAAACTTTTTTGTTTGTGTAATAAAGAAAGCGGATCAGCAAAGAGCCAATAAAAGGGAGAAATATAAGAGCAAGCGTGCGGCTGACTTTTTTAAGCAACTACTTCGCCTGTTAAAATTGTTCTGCCAATAGCAGTGACTTTAACATCTCTAAATTCTCCTAAAAGTTCTTCTGAACCTTTTACTTTTAAGACAAGATTATTATCACTTCGACCAGCGACATAGCCATCACGATGCAAATCTTCAAAATAGACTTTGTAAACATTTCCCATAAGTGTTGCGTTTTTCTCATCCATGATCTCATTATGGAGAGACTGCAGATAGCTTAGTCTATCAGATGCAACTTCTTCATCTACAACATTTGTAAAGTGTTGTGCTTCTGTCTCAGGACGAGGAGAGTATTTAAAAGAGAAAATTTGATCAAACTTTACCTGTTTCATAACATCAATCGTCTCAGCAAAATCTGCATCGCTTTCCCCTGGAAATGCAACGATGATGTCTGTTGAAATACTTACCTCGGGACAAACTGACCGCAGTTTTGCGACACGATTTAAAAACCACTCTTTTGTATAACCGCGTTTCATCTCTTTAAGCACTTTTGTAGAGCCACTTTGTAGCGGCATATGCATAGACTTACAAATTTTTGGATTGTGTGCGAACTCTTCAATAAATTCATCATCCATATGAAAAGGGTGTGGAGAGGTAAAACGAATTCGTTCCAAGCCATCAATTTTAGAAAGACGACGCAAAAGCTCTGTAAAGTTTACCTTTTCATGCTCTTTTGAAGAGAAACGACGGCCATAATTGTTTACATTTTGCCCAAGAAGAAAAATCTCTTTTGCTCCATTGTGTACAGCCTTTTTTGCCTCATTAATAATCAAAGCATCAGGAATGGAAATCTCATCCCCTCGTGTCTTTGGAACAATACAAAAAGTACACTTTTTATCACATCCAATAGAGATATTTATAAAAGCTTTATAATGAGATGAGCGAAAATCATCAAAAGCAAATTCACTCTCATCGTAGTTTATATCTATCTCCACTGCTCTGTCTTTATGTAAAACTTCACTAATTTTAGAGACATTTCTTGCACCTAACACAAAGTTTACATAAGGAGCTCGTTTAATAATCTCTTCACCGAGATGTGAAGCGGTACAACCACATACACCGATTTTAGCCGATGCTTTTTTCCTTTTGTTGAAGCCGCCAAGCTCTGAAAAGAGCTTATGTACAGGGCGTTCTCTTACTGAGCAGGTATTTATCAAAATAAGATCGGCTTCTTCTAGCGTCTGAGTTGTTTCATAACCCTCTTTTTCACTTAGCTGGGCTATCATATGTTCAGAGTCACGAGAATTCATAGCACAACCTAAAGTTTCAATAAATAACTTTTTACTCATAACTTCTCTTTAGCTCATTATGTGAACTTGGTACATATAGTCATTATCGGCTAGTCCGTACTTCACTTCACTCATATAAAAACTTTTTCCCATAGCCTCATAATGATCTTGCAAGGCAAGTAGATCTTTATGTGAATTATCTTTATCAAAATAAAATATTATACTATCGTTTTTTTCTACTTCTGCATCTAGCTTGCTCAAGTCAACCTTTTTAGGTTTTGCATCTAAATCAGTTCTGGCAAATTTTAAATCCATTTCATTTCCTCATTTAATATATTAAAAGTCTTGCATTATAGTAAAAAACTAATAAAAATAGGGTTAAAGTTTTTTTTATCACTTTTTTGGGTATAATTACACACTTCGTAAGAAATCCCCACAACATTATTATCATTGTCAGATTTCTTCAAAAATAAGGAAACTATACATTATGGAAAAAATTTTAGATATTGCTGAAGCAATTGGACATGAAAAAGGTCTACAACCAGAAAAGGTAATGGAAGCGCTTAAAGTTGCGTTTGTACAGACTGCAAAAAGGGTTATTGGACACAATCTTGCTTTTGAAGCTTATGTTGATGAAGATACGAAAAATCTTAAAATCGTTCAAACAATTACTGTCGTAGCAGATGATGATGAAAAACTTGAAGATGAAGAGATAGCTCCTGCATACATCTCTATTACAGAAGCTAGAGAGTATGATGACCAAGTGGAGCTTGGAGATCAGCTCCAAATTGATCATGATTTAGAAGAGTATGGGCGTACGGCAGCTTCTGGTTTGCACCGCGAAATAGAGTACCACATTCAACGCCTTGTTGAAGATGAGATTTTCAACAAATACAAATCGAAAATAGGCACACTTGTAAGCGGACGAGTAACACGCGTGGATTCTAAAAACAATACTTATATAGAAGTTGATGAAATTCGTGCTGTACTACCAATGAAAAGCCGTATAAAAGGTGAGATTTTTGAGGTTGGTGACCACATAAAAGCAGTAGTTCGCCGTGTAAATATGGACAAAGAAAATGGTATGCAAATAGAACTTTCCCGTACTTCTCCTAAATTTTTAGAAGCACTTTTAGCACTTGAAGTACCTGAAATAGCAGAGGGTTCTGTCATCATCGAAAAATCAGCGCGTATTCCAGGTGAGCGTGCAAAAATTGCCCTTCTGAGCACACATCCTCAAGTTGATGCAGTTGGTGCAACTGTTGGTGTAAAAGGTGTTCGTATAAACGCAGTAAGTGACGAGCTTATAGGCGAAAACATTGACTGTATTGAGTACACAAATATTCCTGAACTTTTTGTTTCTCGTACAATGAGTCCTGCCATTATCTCTCATGTAGAGATTGTAAAAAATGAAGAGGGTGAAAATGAAAAAGCCATCATTACCCTTCCAGCAGACCAAAAATCAAAAGCAATTGGAAAAAGCGGTATAAATATTCGTCTTGCATCTATGCTAACAGGAATGCAAATAGAGCTTGTAGAAAACGACTCTGTAACAAATGAAGAGGGCGAAATAGAAGAGAAAAAAGATGGTGTTGATGCACTAGAGGCACTCTTTAACTAATTCATTTATTAAAACAAATCCTTATGCACGATTAGCATAAGGATTTAATTTTAGTAGTATCAAATCTGCTACAATATTTCCAAGTAGTGTTAATAATGCAGTAATCATTAAAATCCCCATAATTATGGGGTAATCTCTACTTAGGGCACTCATAAAAAAAAGTTGTCCCATCCCCTCAATACTAAAAATAGACTCTAAAATAACACTCCCACCTATGAGACCTGGCAAAGAGAGTCCCAGTAGCGTAATAATTGGTGGCATTAGATTTGGTAAGATGTAAAAACGCAATAGCTGCGTTTGCGTCACTCCGCGAGAGCGTGCAAAGAAACAGTAATCACTCTTGAGTATCTCTAAAGTAAGGGAACGGACATAGATTATCATACTTCCAAGCCCTACAAATATCATCACAGCTATTGGAAGAACTAAATGCCATCCCATATCTAAAAGATTGGCAAATCCCTCTTTAGGCATTACAGAATGCAATCCTGCAATAGGAAACCAGTCTAATTTAATAGCAAATAAAATGATAAAAAGAAGTGCCAGATAAAAAGAGGGCATAGAAAAAGAGACCAATGAGATTTGACGAATAATATAATCACTCTTTTTTTCATAATTCACTGCTGCTTTAATACCTAAATATAAAGAGAGAACAAATACCACAATCAAAGCAATAAAATTCATAGCGAGTGTAATAGGTAGCCGTTTCAGTATTTCAGCACTAACATCCTGCCCAGATACAAAGGAGATACCAAAATTAAGTGTTACAATATTTTTTACCCACTCAATATACTGCACCAAAAGAGGTTTATCTAAACCATAGACGGCTTTTAGTTTTTCTATTGCTTTTGGTGTCATATTTGGATTAAGTTGTCCTGCGCCAAAAAAGCTATTGGGTGCTGCATGGATTGCTAAAAATGAGACAATAGAAATGAGTAAAAGCATAAAAAATATGTAAGAGAGTTTTTTCAAAAATGTTATCATAAAAAAATTATAGCATAAAAGAAGAGATGAGAAAGTTTATCTCCCATAAAGGGAGATAAGAGTCTAGTTTAAATTTAATCAGTGACTAGAAGTTTAATTTTGCATATACTTGAACACTGTTTGTGTTATCACCATTACCAACTGTAGAGTTAATATACGCTAAAGTAGTATCAAGTGGACCAAATGATTTAGAAGCTGTTAAAGTAATTTCTTGAAGATCACCAGCATCATTTGCCGCGTTATGATCAGCATTAGTATAATATGCACCTAAGTCAACAAGACCATTTACAGGTGAAGTTACAGTTACATTGTAAGCTTGAGTATCAGTTCTTGTTACATAACCATAGTTCCACCATGCTTCAGTATAAAGTTTAGACTGTGCAGTCCCAGTAGAAGTTGCTGTATTGAAACCAGCGTATCCAATTGAACCATTGTCATTAGTTTGAGAATATGCAACGCTTGCAGCGAACAAATCTTTCATACCATAACCAAGTTTTACAGCATAAACATTATCTTCTTTACTTCCACTAGCAGCTGCAGTTACACCAGAATACTGTGCACCAAAAGTAAGACCATCAACACCTAAAGAAGATGCATCTAAGTCAGCTTGTAACCAGTATGCAGTTGCAACTTGAGTAACATCGTAGTACCATGCTTGTGCAGTAAGAGGTTTCCAAGAGTTATTGATAACACCCGCTGCATATGCACCGTTTGCACCATAAGTAGTGAATTTACCATTTGCATTTACAACAGGAGCAACTGCTAAATTATAAGTTTTTTGTACTGCGCTCTGTGCATTTTGTCCAAAAGTCTCAGTACCATTACCATTACCAATATATGCACCAACTAAAGTAGTATCAGGAATATCTTGGTTGATTAATACTGCACCCTCAAAAGTATTTTCTTCAGCAGTCCAAGTCTCAGTAAACGCAAGTGGAGTATCTAAAGCCATACGACCAAGTTTAGCAGTAGTTTTACCTGCTGTTGTAGCTACCCATGCTTCTTTCATCCAACTAGCATTTTCAACTTTTGCACCACCTAGTGCTTTACCATAGTTAGCTCCAGTTGGAGCAGTTGCAGTATGTGAACCACCCCATACATTAGATACCAAGTTGTTTTCTAAACCTAAAGTTGTAAGTACAGTGTAACCAGCACCTGCGCTAATTGATACTAAATCATTTTTTACCAAATCAGCACTTACATTTAAGTTTACTGCAACATCAGCTGCACTTGAATCTTTTGAAAAAAGTGTACCACTTGTACGACCTTTTACTGCATCATACCCTGATGCACCATCAGTAGTATTATAGTAAAGATTAGCGTCACCACTTACTTTTACATTTTCAAGAGCAAATGCACTTGAGCCTATTAATAGTGCTGCAACTAAACTCATTTTTGTAAATTTCATATATTCTCCTTATCGTTTTACAAATTTCAGCATCAGTATAGCACATCATACTCTTGAAATTTGCTTAAATTCACTCTTTTTGTATAGTTTTCAGCTATAATTCTTATTATGAAACAACTTATAAAACTAATTTTAACAATAGTTATGCTATTTATGACAGCATGCAGTGCACCTAAGGTAACAGATTCGTCACACAAAAGTGATAAAAAGAGTGGTTTTTTACAAGAACATTTAGACAACTGGCTGCAAAAGGATTGGAATCCTGCCGTGAAAGAGAAAGATAAAGAGACTTCTGAGCGATTTAAACTACAAGATTATGTAGATAAAGCCTCTTTGTATATGAAAGCACATCCAAGTGATTACAATAACTCAAATGTAAAAAAGTTAGAAGCGCTTCCTGTTATAGGTATAGGAAAGTAGATAAGTGCAAAGCACTTACTAATCTACTAAATCCCAAGCAAGAACTGTTTTACCCTCTTCATTTGTCTCGGCCGCTGCCATTCCCATAATGTTATACCCTGCGTCTACATAGTGAATCTCACCAGTCACACCAGAGCTCAAATCACTTAAAAGATACATAGCAGAGTTTCCAACTTCATCAGTCGTTACATTTTTCTTTAGTGGTGCATTTACTTCATTCCAGTTGAGTATCTGTTTGAAGTCACCTATTCCTGCTGCTGCTAATGTTCTAATAGGTCCTGCAGAGATCGCATTTACACGCTGTCCTTTTTTGCCTAAGTCTACTGCCATATAGCGTACAGTTGATTCAAGTGCTGCTTTTGCCACACCCATTACATTGTAATTTACAATGTATTTTGGTCCACC
>NZ_JALUKE010000182.1 GCF_027056685.1 Sulfurimonas sp. | reverse complement strand
ACTCACACCTAAGTGTCTTGCAATATGTGTACCGCTCTCAACAACAAAATTGGCACCACCAATTGTAAGTGCAAAGCCTATACCAAGGAGTAGAATAGCTCTTCCCCATTGAAATTTCTCTTTTTCCAAATCTGCATCAAGTTCACCCTCAAGTTCATCTTTATTACTTGTAAATAAGAAGAAGAGATAAGAGACCATCATAAGTAAAAAGAGAAGACCATCTGCTCTACTGATGACACCATCTTGAATCATAACTAAAAAAATCACAACAGGAACAATAACCCAAGCACTATCTTTTGAAAAAAGATCACGATCTGGCATCATTGATTTTGCAATCATAAATACTATGCCTAAAACTAATGCAGTATTAAAAATAATACTACCAATGACATTGGCAACTGCCATATCGACTTTACCTTCAGATGCTGCCATCATAGAAGCTGCCATCTCTGGTAAAGAAGTTCCAAACGCAACAAGCGTCGCACCTATCACAAAGTGAGAAATGTTAAAATGAAGAGCAATACGCTCCGACTCTTTTATAATAAAATCTGCACCATATATAAGCGCACCCATAGCAACTATAAAAATCACATAATCCATATATTATTTACCTTCTGTTCGTACTATTAAACTCTTTGGGAGTTTAAATTTATTTATAAGTTCTTCCTCTTTTGCTCTCATTTCTCCATTGTCTGCTTCATGGTCATAACCCAGTAGATGGAGCAGACCATGAATAAAGAGTAAACTAAATTCATCGTTTTGAGAGTGGGAAAACTCTTCTGCTTTTTGTTGTACAAAATTAACAGAAATAACAATGCTTCCAAGCGGGGCTCTTGGCATCTCTTCATAGGGAAAACTCAAAACATCAGTTGCTTTATCAACATTGCGATACTCTTTGTTCATCTCTTGAATTACTGCGTTTGTTGTCACAACAAGTTCAATATCTTTGTCTGTAAGTGTTTGTGAAACTCTTTGTAAAAAAGTTTCATCTATATTAAATGAGGTTTGGTTGTCAATATCTATCATAAGTGAAATTATATCAAATGGGGGCTTAGAGTTTATGGAGTGAAGTTATAAAAACTTCACACCTATCCAGTAATGTTTAAATTACCGCCAACACCAGTTTTTTGTGCTGTTACTTCTTTTGATTGCTCTTGCGAACTCTCTAAGAGCTGTTGTATCTGTTTTTCTTGTACATCTTGCGCTTTTTTCATAACATCTACCTGTACACTAGCAGATCCTGTTGAAGATGATACTTCCATAGTCGCTCCTTTTTTCTTGTGTTAGAACCATTCTATAACTCTTTTGTTTTAAAAAAGATTAAAAAAATTCTATATATGTTAAAATAGCACTATGAAACAAGAAATAAATATGAGAAAAAAAGCAGTTTGCATTATGAGTGGAGGGATGGATTCTACCCTTAGCGCTTACATGATGCAAGATGCAGGATACGAAATAATAGCAGTACATTTTAATTATGAGCAAAATACTCAAAAAAAAGAGTTGGAGTGTTTTCATAATATTACAAAAGCACTCGATGTTACAAATAAGTATGTACTAAACTTAGATTTTTTTAAACAACTGGGTGCTTCGGCACTTACTGACAGCTCTATTGATGTGCCTACTGGTGGAGTAGAAGAGGGTGTACCTGTTACCTATGTTCCTTTTAGAAATGGTATCTTTTTATCAATGGCAGCTGCCATTGCAGAAAAAGAGGGTGCATCAGTTTTAAGTATAGGCGTGGTTGAAGAAGATAGCAGTGGCTACCCTGATTGTCGTGAAGAGTACATAAATGCAATGCAAAAGGCCATTAACCTTGGTACAAAAGATGAAACAAAAATTGAGATAAAGATGCCGCTTGTACATCTCAAAAAATCTGAAATAGTCCAAGAAGCACTTAAACGCAGCGTTCCTCTTGAGCTTACTTGGAGTTGTTATAAAAATGAGCAGAGAGCTTGTGGTGTATGTGATAGCTGCCGACTGCGTTTAAATGGCTTTAAAGAAGCAGGAGTAAATGACCCAATAGCGTATGAATAAATTTTTAGAGTTTCAAGGCATTTGTGTAGAGTTGATTTATGCTCCAAAATTAAAACATAGTTATTTGCGTGTAAATGCAGACTCTACTTTAAGTGTTAAAACGCCTATAAAGTCCACAAAATTTGTTTATAAATTTTTAAATGATAAAAGTGATTGGATAAAAAAGCAACTTCTTAAAAACCAAAAAAATGCACCACTGAAAGTAACATTACAAGATGAAGTACTACTTTTTGGTGAAATTTATAGTATTGATTCTCAAGAAGTTACTTTACTTCGTAAACAATTGTTAAAATTAGATACGGCTGATTCTCTAAAAATTTCTAAGGCTTACGACATATTTTATAAACGCAGTGCAGAGGAGTATTTGACAGAGAGAGTAGAATATTTTAGTGCTTTGATGCGTTTGGAGTACACAGCTTTAAAGTTTAGAAAAATGAAAAGCAGATGGGGAAGTTGCAACTCAAGAAAAGAGATAACACTCAATACGCAACTAATGAAAGTGCAAAAAGAGCTTATTGATTATGTGGTAGTGCATGAATTATCTCATCTTGTGCATATGAACCACTCTAAAGAGTTTCACTCTTTTGTTGATAGTTACCTAGCAAACTCTAAAAACCTACGAAAAAAGCTAAAAGAAATTCGCTTACTTGATGAGATACTCTAACTTATACTTACTTGAAGGCGACCAAAGCATCCAACCATCTGTTCCTATATCTTCTGTAGCTTGTATTTGTGCTTGAATTTCTGCTTTTTTATAGGCTTTATGTTGTGAAGTATAATCGCGAAATCCCTGCAACCAAGGGCGTACTCTAGCACTTGGAATTCTATCTTGAATCTTTTTTATACTTCTGTAAACAACATCATAGGGATGCAAAGATGGATATTTAAAATAAAAAGAACCACTTGAAAAACCTGATGGATAGAGCATTGGACATAAGTAATCTGCATGTTGTGCAAGAGAAGTAACTGTTTGTCCTATTCCATTGTCATCTTTTCCCCAGCAGATGTTTCCGTAAGTATCAACTGAAATAAAAACACCATATTTTCGTAATCTTTTTTTCGCTTCATCCAAAAATGCCTCTATGGCTTTTACCCGTTTTGCTTGTATACATTGCTGCGAATATTTAAGTCCTAATTTTGCAGGAAAACGGATATAGTCAAAATTTATTTCATCATAACCTGCCTTTGCGGCCTCCTCAGCTATAGAAATAGTATAATCACGAGAACGCTTATCAAATGGATCAACCCATGCCATATTGTCATGATTTCGCCAAATGGTATTAGTTTTATCTTTTTTAATTGCATACTCTGGATTATGTGATGCTTGTATTTCATCTTTAAAAGTCACAATTCTGGCAATGGTATAAATATGGTGTGCTTTCATTGTTCTAATAAACTTTTGAATATTCCTATTTGTACGATTTTTTTGTGCTCCATAACTATTTGCCTGTTTAAAGTGAGTCAAAAAAGAGGTTGAACCATACTCGTTTTTTACATCAACGACCACTGCGTTTACCTCTGTATTATCAGCAATATTTAAAATCTTTTTCAAAGTTCCTGAGTTGTTACTCGCTCCCCAAAATGTTAGATAAAGTGCTTTTACTTTTATAGGTTCAAGTGCTATCATACTCGTATTCAAATCACTGTTAAAAGAAAGAGGTCTGTAGCCGTAGGCTTTTACATGGTACAAAGTTTCATTGGAATTTATAAAGAACAGACCATTCTTATCACTTTTTGTTGTGATTTTTGAATCACTAATAGTTGCGTTTACAATAGGCAATGCACTTTTGTTGTCAATAAGATAGCCTCTAAATGAAGCTAAGAGCAGGGTAGGGAAAATAGCGCTTAAAAGTAGTAGTTTTTTCAAAAAGTGTCTTTCTAATATTTTCTGAAATACTACTACTTTAAAGCAAACAGAGAAGCTAATACTATCTAATATTTAAAAAGTATTTTAGGCTTACATCACTCCACTCTTTAGAAAGAGTAAGATAGGAAGCTATAGATTTATATACATTTGCAAAGTCATCATTTTTAGCACTCAAATCACGAACGACTTCTACAAGTGCTTTTTTTCCGGCTGCTGTAACATCATCAGGAAATTGTGCAAGTGTTACATTTAATTTTTTTAGTTTTTGTAGTGCTTGAATGTTTTTTGCGTGAAATTCTGTAGCCATATTTGCATTAAGCTCACTACTTGCAACTTCTATCATAGACTGATGTTCAAAAGCAAGTTTACTCCAAAGATGTTTGTTAAAGGTAAGTTCCAAAACAGAACCTGGTTCATGCCAACCTGAGTAGTAGTAAGGGGCAACTTTGTAGAATCCCATTTTAATGTCAAGGGCAGGTCCAACCCATTCAGTAGCATCAATAACACCTCTTTCAAGTGAAGTATAAATTTCTCCAGCAGGAAGTAAAATAGGGTTGACACCCATTCGTGAAAAAACTTCACCTCCAAGACCAGGAATACGCATTTTTAGACCCTGCATATCAGCTAAAGAGTGAATAGGTTTTCTAAACCAACCACCCATTTGAATATTTGTATTACCACCTAAAAATGGGTGAAGATTATATTTTGCATATTGCTCTCGCCATAAATCCATACCGCCACCAAAAAGCATCCATGAATTGATTTCTTCGGCAGTAAAACCAAAAGGCATACCACTAAAGAGTGCAAATGCAGAATTTTTCCCTTTCCAATAATATGGACCAGAGTGAAAAGCATCTATTTGTCCACTAGAGCAGGCATCAAAAACAGCAAGAGCTGGAACCAAAACATTTTTAGGATAAATTTTTATTTGCAAAGAACCACCACTAATATCTTCTACTCGTTTAGCAAATTTTTCTACTCCTGTTCCCATTATAGGAAAGTGTGCAGGCCAACTTGTAGCAAGCTTAATAACGGTTTTTTTATTTTTATTGATATTTATATGTTTTGTGGCATCATGTTTTTTGGGATGTTTTGAATAGTCAATAGCAACATGATTACTCTCATTACAACCATTAAGAGCAATGGCTGCAGAAGTAAGTGTTGCTGTACTTAAAAAATCTCTACGATTCATTTACTTGTATTCTATTGAAAAATAGATAACAACATCTTGCCAAGTTTTACCTTTATGTAGTACATAGCAAGCTTTATTCAAAGATTTTAGTGATGGTATCATAGAAAAATCACCCAAATCTATTGTTCCTTTTGCTTTAACAACATTTCCTTTTACAGTATAACTCATAGGAATTACTAAAGTTCTTCCATTCATAGAAATGGTAGCAGTTAATGATTTATCTTGGACATTAGAAAGTGTTGCCTTAATGTTTTTTACATTTTGTACAGCAAAAAATTTACTGACAAGCTTAATATCTCTTCCTTTGTTACCACTATTAACGCTTGATGTATCAATAGTAGCTACTGCGTTTGACAAAAGAGATTTTACATTATTTGCTTTTGTGCTTTTTACTACTACCTTATCAAAAACGCCACTAACGCCTATTTTAGCATAGGTTTTAAACGCAGTGAATTTTACCGTAGTGTGTTGAATCTCCAAAGCAGAGAGCGAAGCTGCTAAAAATAGCATTGCTAAGAGTGTTTTTTTCATTTTATGAATCCTTTTTGATTGATATTTTTAATATAGCATTATTTATTAAAATATTTATTAAAAATCTAAAGTTAACTGCGTTTGTCGTATAAGCGGTTTATCTAGTATTGACTTATCTACCCCTGCAACAAGTGCAAAGTGAAAAATATTTGTTTTAAGCACTTTTTTTATCTCTTCTTTTGAATGGTAGAAAAATATATCTGCTGTTTCAAGCAGTTCTTTTGAGAGGTTTTTCTTCATTGCGTTTGGAAGAATATAGATACTCTTCGCCCAAGTAGAGTGTTTATGTAAAAAAAGAATTTCATCTTCAATTAAAGAGGAGTTTTTTTCAAAAATAAGTACTTTATCACTTGTTCCAAACTCTTTTATCTCAAAATTTTTATTTGTAAAAACTGCTTCAAAATGATCAATAGGTGTAAATTTTCTCAATCTGAAATTTATTTTTAATTTCTTAAAAAGTGACAATAAACGCTCTAAATAAGGCATAAAAAATGGAGAAATAAGTTGCCTTTCATAAAAAACATCATCATAAATAAAAGATGTCTCAAAAAGGGTTTGCTCTATTATATTTATACTACTATGAGAATTTTTTGGCATCTCTTTTATTTGTGTGAAAATATCCGGCGTAGTAAGAGTAGGGCTAAAAAGAACTGTATAGTGCTCTTCAATATGTGCTAAACTTTTAAATACTGATTTAATATCACCTCTAAGAGCAATAAAAGTAGGTTCCGTTACAACTTGCAATGCAAGTTTAAGTACAATCTCATCACACGAGTAGACAGTTATCTCTTTATTTAAAAGTTCAAAACGCAGCAAACGAACAAGTGCATCTTCGATATTTTGTACCTTTATCCATGCAATTTCACTATCTGTAATTTGTGTAGGTTTATCAAATATAACACCATAAGCACCATTAAATATGGCTTCTTCTATAGTTTCTTCTTCAAAAGCAATAAAAAGATCTCCTCTTCGTACTGCTTTAGCTTCTAAAATAATATTTGTAAAATTATTGATAAATGGAGAGTTTATAAGCTCTCCATTTATAAGTGCTACTGTATTTTCAAGTCTCATCCAACAGGTGTGCCTGCCTTTTTTGGTTTTTCAGGTCTTATTAAACATAGACCATCTTCATCTTTAGCAGCAAGAAGCATTCCTGCGCTCATCATACCCATAAGTTTTGCTGGTTTGAGGTTTGCAACTACACATACTTGTGTACCTACTAAATCTTGAGGAGAGTAAAACTCTTTTATACCTGCAACAACTTGACGGTTTGACTCTTCACCAAGATCTATTTGGAGTTTAAGAAGTTTTTTACTTTTTGGTACTTCTTGGGCTTCTACAACAGTACCTACTTTCAATGAAGTTTCAAAAAATTGCCCAATCTCTATAAGATTATCATCTTCTTTTGCTACTGGTTTGCTCTTTTTTTCTTCTTTAACTATAGGAGTAGGCTCTGCTTTTGGTGCTTCTTGCATTAAAGGCTCTTCAACACGAGGAAAGAGTGGTGGCACTTTTTTGATATTAAATACTTTTAAAAGTTTTTTATCAACTACAAGCTCTTTATAACTCTCTGTATTTATCTCAAACGCAAGAGCATCAGCAATTGTATTTGTAGTATTTGGCATAACAGGATGTAGCATAACAGCAGCTTTAGCTAAAATATTTGCAACCACAGCAACAGTAGCAAGTGCTTCATCTTTTTGTCCATTTTTCATTTTTACCCAAGGTTCAGACTCTTGAATAACACCATTTCCAATTGCAAAAAGTTTCCACAACTCCTCTAGGTATCTATGTGGTTGGAGTTTTTCTAAGAAAGAGTCTAAAGAATCAAGCACAGTGTTCATAGCTTCAAGCTCTTTTGAGTGGTACTTTACAACATCAACGCTGTCAATTTCAAAGTCACTATATTTTCCACTCATACCAATAATACGGTTAAGTAAGTTTCCAAGGTCATTTGAGAGTTCTGAATTTATACGGTCAATAAATGCGCGCTGTGAAAAATCTCCATCTTGTCCAAAAGGAACTTCTCTAAGCATAAAATAGCGTAAATTTTCAGCACCATAAGCATCAGCAACCTCTTTAGGAGAGACTACATTGCCTTTTGATTTACTCATCTTTTCACCATCACGAGTCCACCAACCATGTGCACCAATATGTTTAGGAAGCGGCAAATCAAGACTCATTAAAAATGCAGGCCAGTAGATAGCATGAAAACGCAGAATATCTTTTCCAACAAAATGAATATCAGCAGGCCAATAGTTCATATTTGCCTCATCTCCACCATAACCAAGAGCTGTAATATAGTTAAGTAGAGCATCAAGCCAGACATACATTACATGTTTATCATCATTTAAAGAGGCCGGCATTTTAACACCCCAACTAAAAGATGTACGAGTAACAGAGAGGTCACGAAGCCCACCTTTTACGAAGTTAACCACTTCATTTGCACGAGAACGAGGCATAATGAAATCTTCATGTTCAGCATAATA
>NZ_JALUKE010000181.1 GCF_027056685.1 Sulfurimonas sp. | reverse complement strand
TTGTATCTTCATCACTTACACTGAGTGTACCGTTATAAGCAAGAACATTTGGCTCGCCTGACTCTACAACAGTAAGTGTATCTTCACTTGCTATTGTTGCTACATCTGCTACTACTGGTTGGTCATTGATATTATTAATATAAATAGAGAGAGTCTCAGTAGTTGCATTTCCATAAGTGTCTGTAACAGTTACATTTACATTGTATTGATTATCAGCACCTTGATCAAGTGGATGTTCATAATTTGGAGGTTGAATAAAGGATAAAGTTCCAGTTTGAGAGTTTAATGTAAAGAGGGCACTGTCTAGTCCATTTTCAAGAGAATAAGTTACATTACCAGCATCTGTGCTTGTTACCTGTATTACCGGTGTTGTATTGTTTTCATCGTATACAACGATAGATTCAGAAGTGATTACTGGAGCAGTACTGTCTGGAGTCGCTTGTTGAAGAGGACTTAGCAAAGGTCCCTCTTGAGATGTTGGAGTATTTTTTGTTTCTTCTTCAGCTATTACTGTTCTTGTTGCTAATGTTGTTTGAATTGGTGTAGACTGATTTACAAGAGGGTCGTTGATTGAGACATCTGTTTGAGTCTCTAAAAAAGGAGTGGAGTGTGTGCTGACAGCTTCATTACCAGTAGCTGTCTCATTTATATTGAATGGACTACTACTGTTAAGCGCTTGTTCGTCAGCATTAGCAGCTTGATATATAGAACTGTCTACCAATACGGTGAAGACTCCAGAGTACTCTGTGGGCTCAGGATGTGCAAAGTACTTAATCTCAAAAGATGCAGAATCATCCAGACTGGATATTTGCTCTCCTTCATAAATAAGTGTTCCATTTCTTATAGGGCGATTGCTCCCATCTGGCTCAATTATCTCTACATTTGTTAAATAACCAGACTCTGCAGAATCTAATATAACTTTACCTACAACTTTTTTGTACAACGGGTTAGACATATATGCTGGAGTACTCACAATAAACACCTTTAATTATTATTTTTGATATAATAGCACTGAAAATATAATTTGTAAATAGTACTTTAGTATGAGAAAATTTGATGCATGATGCATTTAGATTCTGTTTTTAGGTTTTCTTTAAGCATATTTCTAAGTCTATTATGTTAAAATTAATTATTCAAAATTAGAAAACATCATTCAAGGATTTAGAAATGAAATACATCCTCGCTTCAGCCCTTGCTCTTCCATCGTTGTTGAGTGCATTAACTATATCTCAGGCAGTACAGCAAACTATTGAGACTAATCCTAAGATTTATATTAAAAAGGCTGCTTTAGGTAGTGAAAAGGAGCTTTTAAGTAAAGAAAAATCTGGGTATTTACCTTCTGTAGATTTTTATTATTCTGTAGGACGAGAGAGAAGTCGAATGATTTCAAACTCTAGAGATACGGTTATAAATACTACTCAAAATGTGACAGGTACTGTGAGTGAAAATATTTTTGAAGGCTTTAAAACTCAAAGTGGTGTTGATAAGCAAAAAGCCTTGATTGTATCTGCAGAAAAAAATATGCAAAATGTAGTCAATAATACTGCTCTAGATGCTGCTGCTGCTTATATTAATATTATTAAAAATAAGTATTTGACAAAAATTGCCAAAGAGAATGTTGCAGTACATAAAAAATATCTTGCTCAGATTAAAGAGAGAGTTGATGCAGGTGTAGCTAGAAAATCTGACTATAAACAGACACTTTCTCGTTATGCAAATGCTCAAAGTAACTACTATTTTGCAGAACAAAACTATAAAAATGCCATCACTTCTTTTCAAAAAGTGCTTGATATGAAAGTAAATCCTGATGATTTTAAAGAGCCATCGATAGATAAGTTACCTACACAAAATATTGAAGAACTTATAAAACTAGCTCTTGAAAAAAATCCTGAGTTACTTATGAATCATGCGGATATAAAATCAGCAAAAGCATTAGTGGTTCAATCTAAAGCAACTTATTACCCAAAAGTTGATTTAAAATTACAAAGCTATTGGCATAAAAATCTCAATGGTATTGTTACAAATGCAACTAACCCATACGATACAGAAGATGCATATAGTGCGCAGGCAGTGTTGAGTTACAATATATTTCGAGGATTTTCAGATAAGGCAGTTGTAGAATCGAATAAGTATAAATTGCTCGAAAAAGAGAATGCCTTAGCAGACTTAAGAAGAAAAGTGATAGCAGATGTGAAAACTTCATGGCAAACATACAGCTCTACAAAAGAACAGATGAAATTTTTAAATCAACAGATTGAGGCGAGTAAAGAAACTGTCAAGGATTATCATGAAGAGTATAATCTTGGCAGAAGAAGTATTGTAGATTTGTTAAATATAGAACTCGAATACAATTCAGCGAAAAATCGTTTTGTTAAAGCAAAATATGAACATTATCTTGCATATTATAAGCTCTTAACATATACAGATGAGATGTTAGAGGAAATGAATGTCTCAGTTAAATAGTCAACATGGAGATCCTATTTTAGAGTGTTTGGTACTTTTTACCAAACTATATAATAGACCTTATTCTGCAGATGCTCTTATTGCAGATTTACCTGTTGAACCAGGGAGGGTAACTCCGCAGCTTTTTTCTTTGAATGCAAAATCATCCAAGTCCGCTTTTTCAAGAGCAGCAAAGCGTGCTGGATTTACCTCAAAGCTGGTTAATTACTCATTTAAGGATATATCTCCTCTCTTATTACCGGTTATACTTATATTAAAAGGTGACGACGAAAAAGAAAATGCATGTATATTAGTAGAAATAAGTTCAAATAGAGAGTATGCAAAAATCATTCTACCAGATATAGGTGAGGGTGCTAGTTGGATAAAAGTTGAAGATTTAGAAAAAGAGTATATTAATTTTGCTTTTTTACTCAAACCTGAACACCACTATAAAGATGCTCATAGAAAAATTTTAAAACATGAGAAAAAGCATTGGTTTTGGGATACTATTGCTTATTCAAAGAAAATTTATTTTGATGTACTAGTTGCTTCTTTACTTATTAACCTTTTTATTCTTGCTACGCCTATATTTACAATGAATATCTATGATAGAGTTGTGCCAAATCATGCACTTGATACTATGTGGGTTTTTGCAAGTGGTATAATTGTAATATATTTATTTGACTTGATTTTAAAATTTTTACGTTCTTATTTTTTAGAGAATGCAGCTAAAAAGAGTGATGTGATTATGTCTTCGATTCTTTATGAACAGGTTCTTAATATAAAGATGTCACATCGACCCCATTCAGTAGGTTCATTTGCTAGTAACCTCAAAGATTTTGATACTATTAGAAACTTTTTTACTTCATCGTCTGTTGCAACTATGATTGATCTACCTTTTGCACTTATTTTTCTTTTTGTTATCTATCTTATTGGTGGCTGGATAGTCGCCATTCCATTAATAAGTGCTTCAATTATTATTATTTATAGTTTTATTATTAAAAACCCTATGCAAAAGAGTATTGAGAGTACTTATGAAGCTGCTGCACGAAAAAATGGGGTTCTTATAGAATCACTTACGGCACTTGAGACCATCAAAGCATTGGGAATCAGTGGACATTCGCAATGGAAATGGGAAGAGGCGACAGGTGATGTCTCCCAAAAAGGTCTGAAGTCTAAAATTCTTTCTAATTCTATCTCAAGTGTAGTAAACTTTATAGTTCAAATTAATACTGTTTTTATGATTATTGGTGGTGTTTATGCCATTGGGGAGAAGAGTCTGAGTCTTGGTGGACTCATTGCAGTTGTCATGCTTGGTTCTCGTACCCTTGCACCACTTGCACAAGTTGCCTCTCTTATATCAAATTTTCAACAAACAAGGACTGCATATAAGGTACTTGACGATATTATGAAAATGCCAGTAGAGCGAGAAGAGGGAAAAAAATTTGTACAACGCCCATCGTTTAAAGGGAAAATAGAGTTTCAAAATGTGAGTTTTACTTATCCAGGAACTGAGAAAAAAGTTTTAGATAATGTGAGTTTTACAATTAATTCAGGAGAATCTGTTGGTCTTATTGGAAGTAATGGTTCTGGTAAAACAAGTATAGAAAAGCTTATTTTAGGTCTTTATGAACCTGATGAAGGCTCTATACTTATGGATGGTATTGATATTAAGCAGATTGATCCTGCCGATTTGAGAAATGAAATTTCTTATGTTCCTCAAGATACTATTCTATTTAAAGGTACACTCAAAGAAAATATTATTGTGCGTGCTCCTGATGCTCATGATGATGAAATCTTGAAAACATCTCAAATTAGTGGTGCTCAGACATTTGTTGATATTCATCCATTAGGTTTTGATATGCCGGTGCAGGAAAGAGGAGATGGCTTGTCTGGTGGACAAAAGCAGTCTATCTCTATCGCGCGTGCTTTTATTCGCCAAACACCTATACTACTCCTTGATGAACCAACTAACTCTATGGACAGTACAAGCGAAGCAAAATTTATAGAGTATCTTAAAGAGTATCAAAAAAATAAAACTATGCTTTTAGTTTCTCACAAAAATAGTCTTTTACAAATTACTCAAAGACTTATTTTACTTGAACAAGGGAAGATACTGATTGATGGTACATACCGTGATGTTTTACAAAAATTGAAAGTAAACCAGAGAGGAATAACATCATGAGTTTGCATGATAAATTTATTGAGTCCCCTTATAATAAAAAAGATTTAAAAAAGTTTTCTGTAAAAGATGAGGATGATTTGAAATATATGAATTCTGTTAGTGCAGCAATATTGATGCAGACAAAAATGAAGACGCGTATTATTCTTTGGCTTGCTGCTATTATTGTAATATGGCTTATTGTCTGGGCATATTTTGCGCAAATAGATGCTTTGACTCGAGGTCAAGGAAAAATTATACCTTCACAGCAATTACAGATTGTACAGAATTTAGAAGGTGGGGTAGTAAATGAAATACTTGTTAAAGAGGGTGAAAATGTTAAAAAAGGACAAATTCTTCTTAAAATAGATGATACAGATTTTGCAAGTAAATACATGGAAAGTCAGTTACGATATAACGAACTTTGGGCAAAAAGTTCACGCTTAATTGCGGAATCTTCTGGAAAACCTTTTCATGTGGACAAAAAACTTTTAAAAATAGCTCCTGAATTACTTGAACATGAAAAATCTCTCTATTTGACGAATAAAGAACAGTTAAATAATAACATTCGTATTTATCAACGCCGATTAAGTCAAAAAAGGACAGAGCGAAAAGAAGCAGAAGCAAAGCTTAGACAACTAAGATCAAATTATGTACTTCTAGCTAAAGAGATTCAGATGAATAAACCACTTGTGGCAAAAGGAATTGTTTCTGAGGTTGAATTTCTTCAGCTTCAAAGAAAAGCAGGAAAATTGCATGGAGAAGTGGAACAAACAAAACTCTCCATACCAAGACTTATTTCAGTGATTGAAGAGCAAAAAAATAATATTAAAGAGGTGAAACTTAAGTTTCAAAATACCGCAAAAGAGAACTACAATAAAACAAAAGCAGAAATGGAACGTATTAGTAAGAAAAATGTTGCACAAGAATATAAAGTACGACGCAGTTTAATACGCTCACCTGTCAATGGAACAATTAATCAAATTTTAGTTAATACTATTGGTGGTGTAGTAAAACCGGGAATGGATCTTGTGAAAATTGTTCCTTCACAAGATAATCTTATTGTTGAGGCAAAAATTCGACCTTCTGATATAGCTTTTTTATATCCTGGACAAAAGGCAATTATAAAATTTTCTGCTTACGATTTTGCTATTTATGGTGCTTTAAATGGTGTTTTGACGCATATTAGTGCGGATACTATTGTTGATAAAATTGATAAAAAAAGCTATTATCTCGTTAAAATAAAGACAGATAAAAATTATTTGGGAACTAAAGACAATAAGTTGAAACTTATTGCCGGTATGACAGCAGATGTTGATATTATTACAGGAAAAAAGACTGTATTAGATTATATACTTAAGCCTATTCGTAGAGCATTTATCAATACATTAAGTGAGCGATAGTGTGAAAAATATCATAATTTTTACCAATTCATTTGCAATTGAAAAACATTGGAAGAATGCTTTAAATGAGTATGCTGCCACTACAACCATAGAAGAATTTAAAAATTTAGTTGAATATCTTCAATTAAGCGATGAAAAGACAATTGTTATGTTTGACGAGCAGAGTGTAGTTGATATAGAAAAAGCATTAGAAGAGTTAAATGTTTTTACTCATATTGACTTGCTTTTATTTCATAATTTTCCAGATGTAGAACATGCCGTAAAATTGATAGGTAAAAATGTTAGGGGTTATGAAAATAGTTTCATACATAAGGCAAACCTACTTCAAATGTTGGAGAGTGTAGAAAACGAAAAGAACTGGTTCTTTTTAGACTTAACGCAGCATATAATAAATAGTTTCATTAAACAAAATCGTGATGAAGATAAAAAGCAAGAACCTGCTTTTGTTAAAGAGTTGACAAATAAAGAGCAGGTTATTTTAGATGATTTAGCACAAGGATTCTCAAATAAAGAGATAGCGTACAAAGAACAACTTGCACTCTCTACTGTTAAGGGTCATATTAGAAATATATTCAAAAAAGCAGGTGTTAGTGATCGAGTTTCCCTTATTTTATTACTTGGGTAAGTTTGCTGAATATGAGTTTTTTATATATCTCTTGCGTTTAGACTCTTTCATTTTGGAGTTATCTGCCATAATAAATCCCTCTACAACACCGTGCAGAGCGTCATTCACACTAAAGTCTAAGAAGCGTACAGCTCCCTCTTCATAAAGCTCAGTATACTGTTTAAAAAGTGTTGGTATGGCAGTATTTAATTTTTTTAGATACTGCTTTAAAATGATAAAATTTTCTTTATATGTTGGGGCATTAAATAGTGCATCAAACTCTGTTTTGTATTTTTCATTCATTATATATGGTGTTTTAGCTTTCATCACTTGCTCTTTACAAGAGAAATAGCGTGAATAAAAGTATACCAGTGCTGCCACCGCTTTTTTTGGTGTATCTGCATTGATGGTAACTGTACCGTATGTATAAATAATATTATGATGTTTGGCAAGGTATGCACCTACACCTTGCCAAAGATTGTCTAATGCTCGTGAACCCCAGTATTTTGGCAGGATAAAACTCCGTCCAAGTTCCACAGACTTGTCAATATAGTTCTGAAAATTTTTGTCATAAGTACAAAAATTATATGTGTATAAGCCTTGCATCCCTCTCTGTTCTACAATATCTTGTGTCTCACCAATTCTATATGCTCCGACAATCTCTAAATCTTCATCATCCCAAAGTATGAGATGTTTATAATAGTCATCATAGAGGTCATTGTCTTTTGTTTTTCCTGTTCCTCCACCGATGGCACGAAAGGAGATCTCTCTTGCTCGTCCAAGTTCACGAATAAGTGAAGTAGTATGCTCGACATCGGCTAATATAATGCGTTTATTATCTAAGGTACGCCCGAGTTGTTCTGCCTTAGCTACTTCGGCTTTAAGCAGCATTTTACTAGTAGCAGGAATGATGGTGTTTTGTGTTTGTAGCAGTTCGCCTCTTTTTGTACCTAAGTTGTAGAGATGTTTATAGAACATCTCTACATACTCATTGATTGGTATTTTTTTATCGCAAAAAGAGGCAGGAGGAATGATCTTTCCTATATGATAATGAAGTGGTGGTAATGTACCTGATATTGCGAACTCCCTTGGTAGCATGAGTCCGCTAAACTTCATCGGTAAAATGAGTGAAACAAGGTAAAAAAGTATGCTGTTTCTTGCTTCTATGCGAATAGGTAAAATAGGTGTATGATTTTTCTTTGCAATTTTTAAAAAGCTTGCTTTCCATGGTAAATCTTTAATGCCCTGCCAACTGAGTCTGCTTACTACTCCAGCAGGAAAAATGACAACAGCTTCCTCATTTTGCAGCGCTGTATTTATGGCTTGAAAACTCTTTTTTGTAATATTTCCACTAATATTGTCGACTGGAATGAGTATTCCTTCTGCTTGCTTTACGCCCATCAGCATTCCATTCACCATTAGTTTTACTTTTCTGTTTTCTCTTGCATTTGCAATAAGTTGTACAAGTGTAAAAGCATCAGATGCTCCGGTTATGTGATTTGCAATCACTAAAACACGTCCTATTGATGGAATATTGCCAAGTTCATTTGGTTCCACCATATAGCGAATACCTAGATTTTCCACCATACTATCTACAAAGTCCAAATTTTTTAGATAGTAATTTTTTTCGTATATATCATTAAATGTTTTTTCATGAAAGAGTTTTTGCAACATCTTAATAAAAAATCTATTGACACCTTTTGGCAGTTTTGCATTTAATTTTGCAAAATTTTTATTGTAAGCTTTTTCAATATCTAACATGTTTTTTCCTTCTTTTTTGTCTCCATTTTACTAATGAGAGCAGGGAGTAGTAGCAAGTCAATTGCTACGGCAATAAGCAGTGCAATGGCAGTAATAAGTCCAAAGTTTGCATTGAGCATAAATTGTGAAAATACAAAGACAATAAATGAACAGCTAAGGACGAGAGTCGTTAAGATCATCGCTGAACCTGCATAGTGCATGACATATGCAAGTGCTTCCTCAAGGGATAGACCTTGTTTGCGTGCTTCTGTATATTTGATTAAAAAATGTATAGTGTCATCTATGGCAATACCCAAAATAATAGCGCCAGAAGCAGCTACTCCTATATCTATGCTAATTCCTAACCATCCCATTACTCCGATTACAAGTATAATTGGCAGGACATTTGGAATAATGAAGAGTGGTATCATTTTTATGCTTCTAAAAATGAGCAGCATGACAAAAGAGGTTACTACAATAGAGAGCAGTAGAGAGTTTATGAGTGTGTCAGTCACATCATGCTGCATATGTGCAAACATCGCTGTTTGACCATCTACTTCAACAGAGTAGGGCGTTTTTTGCCACCATTTTTGTATCCAAGCTATCTGTTTGAGATCCTGCGAACTGTCCGCTACATTCATAGAGGCTGTTAAACGCAGCAGCTGCTCATTTACATCCATTTTGTCATTTATTTCCATTCCTTGCGGTAATGAAAGTGAGTAGAGTAAAAGGTACTGTGCTATAAGAGCATTTGAACTTGGAATGGTTTTACTAGAGTTGATGACTTCATTAAATTTTTTGACAACATCTACAAGTGAAGAGGTATGCCTTGCATTAGCAAATTTTGCAATGAACTCTTTTGAAAATTTATCAACTGTTTTCATAAACGCAGCGTCTTTAATTCCATCCATTTTTTTAGAATCTATGATTATTTCATAGCTAAGTGGGCCTGTAAGAGTGTTTTGTATGATTTTTACCGTTTGTCTAAAAGGAACATCCTCTCGAAAGTATTTCACTGCGTTTGAGTCAACTTTGAGTTTTGTCAAACCAAAGCCTATGCCGGAGGCGATGATGAGTGTGATGAAAATTATCTTCGTATCGTTGCGGAGGATGAACTTTGCATATTTTTTTGCAAATTCGCCCACGCCTTTGTCATCTTTTTGTGGTTTTACTTTGACTTTTATGTTTAAAATAGCCAATGCGGCAGGTACAAAAAGAATGGTCAGCACAAAGGCAAGCATTGCTGCGTTTGCAGTAGCAATTCCAAGCGTTTTAATGGGTACAATGTGTGAAATGCCAAGCGAAGCAAAACCTATGGCAGTGGTCAGCGAGGTGAGAAATGTAGCAAGCATATTTTTACTGAGTGTGTTGTAAATAGCCTCGTAGTTGTCCATACCATTTCTGCGTCCTAATAAATAGACCCAAAAGATGTGCATCGCATCGGCTATGCCAATAGCAATGATAAAAACAGGCATATTTGCTGTAAAGTTGTTGAGTTTGTAGCCAAGCATTGTCTGGACAGCAAGTACAATGATAAAGGTGAAAATTACAACTAATAGTGTTAAAATTACACCAGATAGTTTTCTAAAAATTAGCCATAAAATCAGCATGGCAATCAAAATAACCAAAGGCGTAAAAGTTTTTACATCATACTGCGCTAAAGTGCTGAATGTTGTATTTACAACTGGTCCACCAGCAAGATGAAAAGTGTAACCACTTGTATTTTCATCGGCAATGTATCTGTTTATGTCTTTCATAATGTGCTTGGATGCACCTATGGTTACACCTGCTTTAGGGTTTAGTCGTCCTACTATCATTGTGGTTTTACCATCTTTACTGATGATGCGATTTACTAGCAGATCTTCATGCAGGGCAATTTTCTCTTTTTGTTGCAACTCTTTTGGTGTAAGTGTGTTAATCTCTTTGATGAAATTTCCAATCAAAATCTCATCTTCATCCTCTTTGCTTTTATGTACATACTGGTAGTTTGTAAGAGAATCTACTCGTGCGATGTACTGCGTTTGCCACAGTTCATTTGTCAGTCTGTCGATGACATGCAGTGCTTTTTTATTAAAAACACCTTTCTGATCATGAAATACAATAATGATAGAGTCGTCATTGCCAAAGGTATTTTTAAAAGCGTCATACTTTTTAAGTGTTTGTGAACCCTCTTCAAACCAGATTCTGTATGAGCCGTCAAACTGGGCATTTTTAAGCTGGTAGCCAAGTACGATGGTGATGAGAGGAATTAAAATTACAATATACCATCTTAGTTTAATTATTAAATTGACAAATGTTTTCATGCTTATCCTCTAAAAATAGTAGCCGACTTTAAGGCTGATTCTCTGGTGTCTTCCCATAAGATTAAATACAGTAGGGTCATTTTTTGATGGCTCAATATAGCGGTAATCAAAAGTGATTTTATAGCTATCTGCTATGCGTGTCTTGTACTCAAAGTAGTAAACATCTTCATCATAATCAAGGTCAAAAATACCCCCACCGACAATAGTTGAATCATCGCCTTTGTTAAAGCTGTAGCGTACTCCTAAAAAGAGATCGTTTTGAAAAACTTCAAAAAGTTGCAGGTCGTTGCGTTTAGAACCATCTATGGTGTCATAGCTGTAGTACTCTGCAAGGAGTCCCAAATCAGCTTCATCATAAACTTGAAGAATGGTATGCTCAACTCCCAAACCAAGATGCGAGTAGTCAGAGATTTGGTCATTGTTCAAAACATCTGTGAAAATCGCTTCGAGTTTGTAGAGTGTCGCTCCTGAGACCAGCGTGTCATAAGTGATAAACTTGTTGACAAGGTAAGCATGCTCATTTGTCTCTATTTCATTGTTCGCTATAAGGTGTGTGGTGTAGTAGCGCTGTGAATCATAGCCGTTTTGAAAAATGACATTGTAATCAAGTGAATAAGCATCACCCTCATACGAATCAGAATACTTTACATAGATGTTTGGACGGTAGCGACCATGTTGTGTTTTGAGATCTTTAGAGTAGGTGATGTCTTTTGGAAAGTAGTAGTAGACATAAGGATATGCCGACATTTCACGAGGCTGCTCGTAAAGTTGTACTATAAAAGAGAGTTCTCCTGTCTCGGTATAACACGTGTACTCTGCATTAATGACACCAAGCTTTGTTTTGTAAAAGGGATCGGCTCGCAAATCATAAGGGTTGAAAACATCTGCAATATTTCGTACTTCGAGTGCGCCCCAAAAACGGATACTTTTTCCCACAAGCACTTGAGACTCATCAAACTCATATTCTCCATAAAGCTCATCAATACGCGCATAACTTCTATGTGTATCTTTTGCACCGCTCTCAAGGTCATTCAAATCCTGTTGGAGTTTGATTTTTGTGTGCAGCTGCAGGGCATCTTTTTTGTAGGTAGCTTCAAGGTCTGCGTTTAGTGTAATATTTTCAGGATTTTTATCTTTTGGTGCAATAAGATAAGACTGTGTAATCCAATTAAGATCTCCTCTGTATGACATATAGTCCATAAAACTGAGTTGATTAGGCTCTTCTACTGCGTTTAGGCTTACACTTTTTTCTTGAGAGGGTTGTGAAACTTCTTTTGTAACAGGTAGCGGCGCTGCGTTTGGAATTGTATGCTCTTTTACTTCACTGCGTTTAGGTATAGGCTTTTTAAATCTATACTTATATGTTTTGATGATTAGAGTGCCATTGTAATCTTTAAAGAGCTCTTTTTGTTCATGTTTGGCTTCTCCATAACGGTTATAACACCCACAGCGTACAGTATATAGTGATTTTATTTTGACAAGTTGGCAAGAATCAGGATAGTTGTGCAATTTAAAATTATAAGTAGAGTTCTTTTTGAGTTTGAAACTTGTTAACTGTACGGTGTAACAGGTCTCCTGTGTTTTAGCAAATATAAGCGTAGAAATAACAAGAAATAGTAAAAATCTCATTATTTTTTCAATACTCTTTTATTGAAATCTCTGTCTCTAAGATGGAGTTTTATCTTTTCATCTTTCCAGACAAGAATGGTCTTTTTATGGTTTTGGTGATTGACCATTGTCATCTGTTCTACGCGCCATTTTCCGTTTATTTTTTTATATTTGTCAAAAGTAGCAGTTTTAAGTAGTTCATGTTTTCTGTCATAGTAGTCCACTTTTTGAATGAGAAAAGTTTTGGCATCGACATAAGAGATCTCTTTTGTGTATCCAGAATTTTTACTCTTTGGAGTACGCTCTCCAATGTAGACTTTTTTGCCATCAAGTGTGCCGACTTTTGCATCACCTTTGAAGATGTATTTTTTTGGATTAAATGAGCTCAAATCTTCGTAAGAAAATTCTGACCCCATAAATGAACCCGACTTACTACTTGAAGCAATACGCTTTACACGCTTAAGTGCAGGGAGGTAGAGCCACTGGTCATCGTCTTTGTTTATGTGCTCATGGTTTAAAAACTTTGTCCCTTTGACATCTGCAGGAGAGAGAAAGGTCATAAGTGATTTGTTCCCTTTAGAACTCTCTAGTGTCATCATGCTCATATTGCGAGAGCGTCTTTGCTTGTTAGCATTGATGAGTGTCATTTGCATTTGTGACTTTGAACTTTTGAAGCCTTTCATAACAGCCTCACATTTATTTGCCACTTCTTGGTTTGTGATGGCAAAGAGGTTGATGGATAGAACAACGAGAATGAGAGTTTTTAGCATAGAAATAATTCCACCTTATAATAAAAAGTTATAGAATTATATCACATTTGTATTACATTTTTTTATATAAGATGCTTAAAAAAAGAGCAGAGATGCTCTTTTTGTGTTATTTTTTTAAAATAACTGTAGTAGAAGTGTTGAAGTCGAAGTATTTGTTTGCAACTTCTTGTACTTTTTGGGGAGTGATTTTATTGACATCCTCTTCATAGTGAAGGAGTGGCTTGACATCGCCGCGCACAAGGTAGCTTCCAAAGAGATTTGCCACAGAAGTTGAACTCTCTAACGAGTAAATAAAATCAGATTTTGTATTTATTTTTACTTTTTCTAGCTCCGCTTTTGTCACTTTTGTTGTCTTCATTTTGTTTATCTCTTTTATAAGCTCTTTTTCTACTGTCTCAGCTTTTACACCTGGATTACAAGTAGCCATAAATATAAAAAGTCCCGGATCGGTATTTTCCATATTGTAAGCATAAATGGAATTTACAAGACGCTTTTTATCTATAAGGTCTTTGTAGAGTCGTGAGCTTTTTCCAGAGTACAAAATTTCAGAAATTACACTCAGTGTCACTTGATCAGGGTCTTTAAAGTTTGGAATATGAAAAGTGATGGCAAGCATCTCGACTTCGCTATCTTTATGAATAATCACTCTTTTTGCACCATCTTGTTTTGGTTCTATAAATTTTACTTTAGGAATTTTCCCATGATTTTTTATCTTCCCAAACGCAGCCTTTGCCTCTTTGAAAACATCTTTAGGATTAACATCACCTGTAACCATTAGAACAGCGTTTTGTGGTTGGTAGTAGGTTTTGTGAAATTTTCTTATGTCGTTAATTGTCCATGTTTTGATGTCATTTGCAAACCCAATAGGAGTCCAATGATATGGATGGTAAATATAGGCATTGTTAAAGAGTCTAAAGTACAAGTAGCCAAGTGGTGAGTTGTCTGTTCTCCAGCGTCTCTCTTCCATAACGACATTTCTCTCTGGTTGGAATTCTTTATCTTTAAGGCTAAGATTTTGCATAAGTTCTGCAAAAAGACCTACAGAAGTTTTAAGGTTTTCTGTGCTTGATTTTATAAAGTAGTGCGTGTAGTCAAAACTTGTTGAAGCATTATTTACTCCTCCAACACTTTTTACATCTCTATCAAATTCACCAGCTTTAAGGTTTTTTGTACTTTTAAAGTTCATATGTTCAAGCATATGTGCAATGCCTGTTTTTCCCATTACTTCATTACGGCTTCCCACTTTGTAAAAGATGTCTGTTGAGATAACATCTGAATGATTATGGAGTGGAATAACTACAATTTGTAGTCCATTTTTGAGTGTTTTTGTTTCATACTTTGGGAGTGATGATGCCATGAGTGTTCCTGTTATTAGTAGTATTGTTAAAAAAAGTTTCATTATTTTCTGTCGCTTCCTATTGCCTCTGTAATGTTTTTAAACCCATCTGCTTTAAGAAGTTCTATAAGCTCTTTGTTTATGTTCATTATCATATCTGGTCCGTGAAATACCATGCCGCTGAGAATTTGCACAAGATTTGCACCTGCTTTTATGCGTCTGTACGCCTCTTGTGCAGAGTCAATGCCACCTACTGAGATAAGCACCGTTTTTCCATAAAGCTCTTTTGCTATTGCATCGAAGATTTTAAAGCTCTTCTCTTTAAGTACTGCACCACTAAGCCCGCCAATGCTTTTAGGATGTTTTACAAGTGAGTAGTCTATGGTTGTGTTGGTAGCGATGATGCCATCTGCTCCTTTTTCTACTGCCATTTTTGTAAGTGCTACGGCATCTTCTACTTCCATATCTGGAGCGATTTTGAGTAAAATTGGCATATTAGTAAGTTTTTTAGCTTCAGAAAAAAGTTTGGTGATGAACTCTTCATTTTGCAAATCTCTCAATCCTGGAGTGTTCGGCGAAGAGATATTGATAACGAAGTAATCACCCAAACCATCAAAAGATTTGATGAGGTGTGTGTAGTCGTTTATGGCCTCTTTTTCAGGAGTGATTTTGTTCTTCCCGATGTTTACACCAATAGGCGTTGTAAATGGGTAGCGTTTTTTGAGGCGTTTTACAACTTTGTAAGCTCCATCATTGTTAAAGCCCATTGCGTTTTGAATGCTTTGCTCTTCTACATGGCGAAACATTCTTGGTTTTGGATTTCCCGCTTGTGGCTTTGGTGTAACGGTTCCAATCTCGGTAAAACCAAATCCAAGTATTTGGATGCCGCGTATCATTGTTGCATTTTTATCAAATCCTGCGCCAAGTCCGACTGGGTTGTAAAATGTACGCTCAAAAATCTTTTGTTTGAGAGAGTCATCTGTTATAAAATGAGACTCTAAAAAAGGGTTAAAAGGAATTTGACAGATGTTTGGTAAACGCAGCACACACTCTGCAACATGGTGTGCATTCTCTGGTTGTAGTTTAAAAAGATATGGTTTTATAAAATCATAATTTAGCATAATCATCCATTTAGGGTACTTTGTGCCCTTTATTTAAAATGGAGTGATTATACTTAAAAAAAGGTTACAGATATATTATGAGATATGATTATACTCTTTAAAACGCTCTTCAAATTGGTGTGCAGGAAGAGGTTTAGAGCAGAGATAGCCCTGATACATTTCACATTGCATCTCTTTTAGAAACTCAAGTTGTTGCTGCGTTTCAACGCCCTCAGCTACTACTTGTAGCTTCAGGTCTTGTGAAATTCCTATTATCATATTTATAAAGGCTCTGTTATCTTGCATTGTGTCAATGAAACTTTTGTCAATTTTAAGCGTATCAAATGGTATATCTCTAAGATAAGAGAGTGATGAGTAGCCTGTACCAAAATCATCTAAAGAGAGCGTAATTCCAAGTTTTTTCATCTCATGTAGGAGTTTGATTTTTTCATCAAACTCTTTTATAAGTACTGATTCAGTAAGTTCGATGTCAAGTTTTGCACTTTCAATGCAGTGAAGATTTTCTTCAAGCATTTCAAGGAAGTTTCTCTCTTCAAGCTGCACTCCTGAGACATTGATGGAGAGTTTTATATCTTTGAGTGGTGTTGTTTGCCACTTTTGTATCTGCTCACAAGCCTCTTTGATTATCCACTCTCCTATGGCGATTATCATTCCGTTTTCTTCTATTATGGGAATAAATCTATCTGGTGCAATGATGCCCTCTTGGGGGTCAACAAGACGGATGAGCGCTTCACAGCCTGTTATAGTATTGGTATTTATATCAACTTTTGGCTGGTAAAAGAGTTCAAAATAACCTTTTTCTAATGCAGTTGAGAGGAGTGTTTGCATTTTTATCTTCTCTTGGACACTTTTGTTGAGTTGGTCTGTAAAGAACTGGTAGTTGTTTTTGCCAAGTGCTTTTGCATTGTACATAGCAATATCTGCATGTTTGAGCAGTGTGTTAAAGTCTTTGCCATCTTTTGGATAGATGGCAACACCCATACTTACTGTAATGTTATAACGCTCCTTTTGAATGAGAATAGGAGTAGCAATATGGTGCTGGATACGATTAAGAACTTCAATGATACTATGCTCATTTTCAGTGTCGGGGAGCACAACAAGAAATTCATCACCACCAATTCTAGCAGGAATATCATTTTCTCTTATAGCATTACGCAGATAGTTGGCGATACGCTTGAGTACAATATCACCAAAATGGTGACCGAGGGAGTCATTTATATTTTTAAAGTTGTCTAAATCAAGAAAAATGATAGCAAACTTTTTATGGCTTCTCTTTGAAGAAGCAATAACACGCTTTATTTGAGATTGCAGGTCATTTCTGTTGTAAAGCTGTGTGAGTGGATCTTTAGTAGAGAGGTTGTAGAGATTTTCCTGCTCTGTTTTAAGACGCTTAAATGTCATCTCTAAAGAGTATCTAATGGATTCAAACTCTTTGATGACAAATTCTTTAGGCGGATATTCACTATAATATGCATAGTTTCTAAGTGCTTCTAATGGACTAATAACATAGTTATGAAGTAAAAAGTAGAGAAGCAGAAAAAAGATAAAAGTAAAAAAGAGGGCAACTTCAAGTATCTGTTGTGCTTCTTGTGTCAGTATTTTATGAATGTATTGCAAATCAATACCTAAAATTACTGTGTAATCATGTCCCACTAAACCTTCAAAATGCTCTATGGTAAATTTATAACAGGGTGTTGTGTCAAGTTTGCTTTGCATTATTTTTGTAATGGGAACACATGTTTTGTTCTGATCTGACACACCTTTGGTATAGTCTATTGAAGAGTAAATGATTTTATTTTTCTCATTGACAATTTCAATGGAAGAGAGGGCTTTGTTACCAACAAGACGACTATCAAGCTGCGATGTAATAGTACCAATATGTGTAGGGTCAAAATTTTTTCGTAAAAATTCATTGAGGTTAAGTGCTGCCGTTTGCAAATTTGTCTGTAGCAGTGTTTCTGTAATGCGTTTTTCTTTTAAATAAAAGTCATAAAAAAGTACAAATACACTAACGAGTATAAATGTTAATACAAGGGAAGAGAATTTTTTAATTGATATAGTTTTCATCTATTTGAGTATTGTTTCCTTGGTGTAGTGGTATTTGTTAATGAACTCTAAAAGATCATCAGAGGGCTTGTTTATCCATTTGATATTTTTAAGTGAAGTTCTAAACTCATTATAATTAATGTTAGAGAGATACCTTGCTACTGTCTTATATGCTTGATGTGGATTTTGCTTGATTTCATCTATTGACTGGTCTATTACTTTTTTTAGTTTGAGTAATCTTTTTTTATCATTTTTTAGTAGTTCTTTTGTGCTGCAGAGTGCATCGATAACAATAATACTGTCAATATTTTTTGTTGATGCGACTTCATGAAAAGCTTTTGCTTTGAGTGCAACATCGTAAGGAGTGTAGGTAACAATGAGTACATCTTTATTTTTAAGTTTTTTAAAGTTCACATCATGTATTTGCTCCTGATCTTTGTTGATGATTATAAGTTTATCGAGACTTATGGAGTTGTTTGCAACAAAATCTTTTAAAATCTCTTGATTAATAGAATCTACTTCCAAGTAAGTATAGATTTTTTTGCTCTTTTTGAGCGCTTCAATACTACGGTTTGAAAGTACCATATCTCCACCATTAGAGCGATCTAGCAAGATGATTGGGACAATGTCATGTGTTGATTCGTTTAAAGAGTTGTACTCATGTTGTGTTGTAGTGACCATATTTGCCTGCCCGACACGATAAACATCAGCTGCTTCGCCAAGGGAGACACTATTTATGAGTTTGATATTGAGCTTTTTAAGGTAGCCCTTTTGATAAGCATAAAAGAGAGGTGAATAACCTATCCACTGGTTTGTAGAAATAGTTATAGGTTTATCTACCGGTTTTGAGGAACAAGATATGAAAAAAAAAGGTAGAAGAAAAAATATGAGTAAATTTTTCAAATGCAAGAGTTCCTTAAAATTAAATACTCACATCATATCACTAATTATTTTAATTATTTATAAATATTGTAGTAAAATAAGAGAAAAAAATGAAGGATGAATTATGAGCATAAAAGTTTTAGTACCCCTTGCAGGTGAATTTGAGGAGATAGAGGCTGTAAGCATCATAGATGTTCTTAGACGCGCAGAGATAGAAGTAGTAGTGGCTTCTCTAAACGCAGCGATGCTGGTAAAAGGTGCAAATGGCATTACAATTGAAGCTGATGTAGAGGTAAAAGATGTAAACGCAGATGAACTTGATATGATAGTGCTTCCTGGAGGATGGGGCGGTACACATGCACTCGCAGATGATAAAAATGTGCAAAATCTCTTGCGTGAAATGGATGCAAAAGGTAAAAATATAGGCGCTATCTGCGCTGCACCATTTGCTCTGAATAAAGCGGGTGTTTTAAAAGAGAAATACACTTGTTACCCTTCTGTAGAAGAGGAGATAAAAAAAGAGGGCTATATGGGTGATACAACGATGGTGGTAGAAGATGCAAATATTATGACCTCTCGTGGTCCTGCAACTGCCATCTGTTTTGCACTTGCAATTGTGAAAAAGCTTAAAGGCGAAGAGAGTTATGATGCTATTAAAAGCGGACTTTTGGTAAATTATTGTAACTAAATGGATAAACGGGGGAAGTTATTTCCCCAGCTTATCTTCTGCATGAAGAGCTTCAAGCTCTTCAAGGCGTTCCATCTTTTCAAAATGTCCAAGGTTTAACTGGACAAACTTTAAGCTAATATATATAAGAATTGGCCAACTTAGATACCAAATTATTTCAGATAAATTTTCCATAAAATCTCCTAGTAGTGATGTGAATCAGATTTGATTTCATCGATTGTTAATTTTGTTTTGTCCATAGAACGCCATACAAAGAAAATGTACCCTGCAACAACAGGAACAAGAAGCGATACAACAGCCATAACGCTTAGTGTATAGTGACTTCCTGAAGAGTTTGCAATGGTGAGTGAACTCTGCATATCGGCAAGTGATGGATAGTAAACTGAGTTGTCAAGCCCTAAAATAAGCATAACAATTGTGACAGTTAAAATAACGCCAAAACCTGTAAACCAAATAGCTTTATCACTGTTTTTTATAAGTGCGATAAATACACCCCAAAGTAGGGAGACAACACCGACAACTAAAAGAACAAGTAATAATGGCATATCTAAAAAGCTATGAAGAAATTTCATACTTTTTACGCTTACAACGCCCGTTGTTGGGTCATAAACTAAACCTTGTGAGAATAGAACAGTTCCAAGAACAAACAAAAATAGCACTAAAAACATAATAAAGTTTACTGTTACTACTTTTTTGATTCTACCTATAATTGCAGGAGCATCAAGAGAGTTTAAAAAGTAAAGACCTGCTTGCATACGAGAGAGAAAAACAAGCATCAATCCAAACGCAATATTAAAAGGATTCAGTAGTGCTTCTAAACCGTAGCTTTGCATTGTCCAGTGTGAAAGGTGTGAGCTATTTACTACGAAATTTCCACCACTAAAGAGTGTTCCTAGTGCTACACCGATAAGAAAAATACCAAGTGAACCATTGATATAGAGAAGCGTTTCATAAAATTTTTCTCCATAAAGGTTATCTGCTTTTTTTCTGTACTCGTATGCAACCGCTTGAATGATAAAACAAAAAAGAATTGCCATCCAAACATAGTATGCACCGCCAAAACTTACAGCATAAAAGAGTGGAAACGCAGCAAAGAGTGCACCACCAAACATAACGAGCATAGTAAAAGTAAGCTCCCATTTTCGTCCAAGTGAATTAATGAGTAGGTCGCGTTCATCTTCAGTATGACCAAGTCTATAAAGCAGTGTTTGTCCACCTTGTACAAATGTCATAAAGACAAACAGAGCGCCTATGACGCTTACTAAAAACCACCAGTACTCTTGTAAAGTTAGTAAATCCATCTTAGTGTCCCTCCGGTCCGACTTTTATTTGTTTGAGCATAATTTTGACCTCTGCAATAAGTAGTCCTGTAAAAAGAATTGCAAAGAGCCAAAAAGTAATCATAACACTTGTAGCAGCTACATTTGAAGTCGCCATACCTACTGGAAGTAAATCTTGAATAGCCCAAGGTTGACGACCAACTTCTGCAGTAATCCATCCTGTCTCTTGTGCTACCCATCCAAAAGGAAGTGTAAAAAGTGCAAGATATTGAATCCATCTTTTTGTGTGTACTTTATTCATCATACTGTAGTAAAGAGTGATAATAAATAAAACTAAGAACCAAAAACCAAGACTTACCATTGTATGAAAGCTATAAAATGTAAGAGCAACACTTGGTACTGCATCGCTAGGCTTTTTAAGGTATCCATATCCCATATATTTTTCATGTGCTTCAAAAGTTTTAAGAGCCTCTTGTGCATGTACCATATCATGCTCTTTTTTATATGTTTTATATGCACCCAATGCTGCAACAGCTATTTTTCCCATCTGCATTTTTTGGGAAATAGGGATGATGTTGTACTTTTTATTTCCATTCATTAGATCATCTATACCTGGAACAAAAGCATTAAGTCTATGATAACCTAAAATTGAGAGTGCATCTGGAATTTCTATTTTTGCTAAGAATGGATCTAAATCATCTCCTATCTGTTTTGAGCTATTTAAAAGACCAACAGCAACAATTCCAGCTCTATTTTCACCTTTATATAAACCTTCCATTGCAGCTAGTTTCATAGGCTGAGAAAGAGCTACTTGGTGTGCAGATTCATCACCTGTTGTGATGAGGTAGATAGAAGCAAGCAGACCAAAGCTTGAAGCTACAATGATGCTTCGTCTTGCAAATTCTGTATCTCTCTTTTTCAAAAGATACCAAGCACTAATACCAATTACAAATAGTGAAGCAAGAACATAACCGCTACTAATAGTGTGTAAAAATTTACTCACTCCATTTGGATTAAAAACAACTTCCCAGAAATTTTGCATCTCATTTCTTGCTGTGTCTGGATTGAAGTGCATTCCTACAGGGTGTTGCATCCAGCCATTTGCTAGTAAAATCCAAAGTGCAGAGAGATTTGAACCAATAGCTACAAGCCATGTAGAAGTAAGGTGCATTTTTTTACTTACTTTGTTCCAACCAAAGAACATAACAGCAAAGAATGTTGACTCCATAAAAAAGGCCATAAGCCCTTCAATAGCAAGTGGTGCTCCAAAAATATCGCCAACTATCCAAGAGTAGTTTGACCAGTTGGTACCAAATTCAAATTCCATAATAATACCAGTGGCTAGACCGATTGCAAAGTTAATTGCTAAAAGCCCCATCCAGTATTTTGTAATAGTTTTCCACTTTTCATCTCCAGTCTTTACATATATAGTCTCCATAATTGCGACTATAAATGTCAAACCTAAAGTAAGTGGTACGAATAGCCAGTGGTAGAGTGCAGTGAGTGCAAACTGTGCGCGTGACCAGTCAACGAGTAAAGCAGTATGTTCCATGAATTAGTTCTCCTTTGTGAGTTGGTTTAAGATGTATTGGCTGCGTTCTTGATCAGTATGAAACTTCTCTTGCAGTACATCTGGGAAAAATAGCCATTTAAGAATGGCAAACATAACGAATAGTTTTACAACAATGAGTAGCCAAAGAGTTTTTCCGACCTTCATATTTACAAAACCATCGTAGTATAAATAGTAAATGGATTTGAAAAACTGTGTGATTTTAGTTTTCATAAGAGAATGCTATTGCAATAAATATTAGGTACTAATAAATTAAAATAATTAATTTTATAA
>NZ_JALUKE010000180.1 GCF_027056685.1 Sulfurimonas sp. | reverse complement strand
AGTTTTTCTCTGAAGATGCCATCAATGCACTCACACAAGAGTTTAGCCCCTCACAAGCAACAAAGTTTTTTAACATCAAAGGCGTAGCAGAACCAGCTTCACTTTTGGCTAGTAAAAATAAAACACTCTTTTTAAGTAAGAGAATTTATGGTGGCGTTACAGTGGCCGCATCGTTTTAAGTGACTAAGAATAATGAATAATTTAACAATCAAAGATGAACTAACAGAATTTTTACTTTATACCACTCCAAATAGTGATGTAAAAGTAGAAACATATCTTCATGATGAAACTTTATGGTTATCTCAAAAAAGGATTGCTGAACTTTTTGGAGTAGATAGAAGTGTAGTAACAAAACATTTAAAAAATATATTTGAGAGTAAAGAATTAGATGAAAATTCAGTTAGTGCAAAAATTGCACATACTGCCGAAGATGGTAAAAAGTATAATACAAAATTTTATAATCTTGATGCAATCCTATCAGTTGGTTATCGTGTAAACTCTTTACAAGCTACACAGTTTAGGATATGGGCTACTAAAATATTAAAAGAGTTTATCATCAAAGGTTTTGCTATGGATGATGATAGAATGAAAAATGGTAAATATTTTGGAAAAGATTATTTTAAAGAACTCCTCGAGAGAGTTCGTTCTATTCGTACAAGTGAGAGAAGAATATACCAACAAATTACCGATATATTTGCAGAGTGTAGTATGGATTATGATAAAAACTCATCAATCACAAAAGAGTTTTATGCAACAGTTCAAAATAAATTTCACTATGCGATTAGTGGACAAACATCAGCAGAAATCATATATAAAAAAGCAGATAAATCTAAACCTTTTATGGGCTTACAAACTTGGAAAAATTCGCCAAATGGTAGAATTTTAAAATCAGATACAGTCATAGCAAAAAATTATCTTAGCATTGAAGAGATAAAAGATTTAGAGAGTGCAATAAGTGGATATTTTGATTATATTGAGAGAATTATAAAAAATCACACTCCTTTTACAATGGAGAGTTTATCAAATTCAGTCAATAAATTTCTTGAATTTAATGAGTATAAAATACTTGAGAACAAAGGAACAGTGTCAAGAGAACAAGCAAAACAAAAGGCGTTTGATGAATATGAAGAGTTTAATAAAACTCAAAAAATAGAGTCCGATTTTGATAAAGAGATGAAAAAAGTTTTAAAAAAAAACAATTAAGGAAAAAACATGGGAAAATTAACATTAGTTTCAACTGGAGCAGGTGGAGATAGATACTTAACACAAGAGGCTATAAATGCCATTCGTGAGGCAGATTTGGTTGTGGCTTATACAAAATATGCAAAAGATTTACCAGAGTTAGTGGCTGACAAAGAAGTTTTTACAACACCTATGACAAAAGAGATAGAGAGAGTACAACATGCCATAGATGAAGCAAAAAGAGGACGCACGGTAGCACTACTTTCAAATGGTGATGCAAATGTTTATGCTATGGGTTCATTGGTTGTTGAGTTGCTTGATACTTTGGAACTTTGGGATACCATAGAGTACTCGGCACTCCCTGGAATTAGCTCTGTTTTAGCACTAGCTTCTGAAGTGGGCGCACCACTGAGTCAAGATTTTTGTCTTATTTCACTCTCAGATAGACTTACAGCTGCCGAGCTTATCCAAAAACGCATAAGCTTTGCATTGGAGGCTGATTTTGTTATCTCTATTTATAATCCAAAGAGTAGAAGTAGACTTGAACCATATAGAGATATGCTTGAACAGCTGAAAACCATAGAGGAAAATCGTCCTGTTGTGGTAGCAAGAGATTTAGGGCGTAAAAATCAGATGATAAAAATCATTACAGCAAAAGAGCTAATAGATGCAGGAGTTGAAAATGAAGATGTCAATATGTCCACAACACTTCTTATAGGAAACTCTACCACAAAACTTACTCGTGATGGCAGGGTTCTAACACCACGAGGGTACTTAAATAAATACGAACTCAGTGGTGAAGAAAAAGATGAATGGAAAAAAGTAAACTAACTTCTCTTTGCAAAGTTGATAAAAAGGGTCATATATTTTTTGACTTTTTCAATCTTTGAGGGTGTGATTTTTGCATCTTCAAGGTACATATTTTCAAAAGTATAAAAATCTCCCTCTCCTAAACTTTTTGTATCCATTCCGATTTTAGGACGCATTAAAATTTGCGTAGTCTTGACTTTTCCACGAGGATTGATAGGCTTTATAATAAGTTCTTCATCCCCTAAACAGAGCGCTTTTTTTGCCTCTGCAGAAGCGGCACTAAAAGAGGTTACTCCTGCTATGACTTCACAATTATCATAAACTTTTTTCTGTTTTTCTTTGATGATGTTAAGGAGATAGTAGATGCTTGAATAAATTCCAGCATCTCCTAATGTCACAAAACAGATGCTATTATGTTGTTGTAAAGTCTCTAAAATAACATCAGCTTCATGCACCCAATCTTCATAGCGAAAATGCATAGGCGAATAGACAGGAACAACAGGTTTGCTTACTTCTAAAAGATTAAGAGCATTTGAGACGATTTTATAACTTATGGATTTTGTGAAGCTATTGTCTGCACTTTTTGTCGGAACACAGATAGCATCACACTTTTTAAAGGCATTGAGTGCTTTAAGTGTAAGAAGTTCTACATCTCCTGGACCTAGAGAAACCATATATAATTTTTTATTCACTGTTTTTCCTTAAAATGAAGAGAGAATTATGCCAAAACAAACTTATTTCTTTGCGTTTGCGATAATAAGATAGATAAAAAATGGTCCACCTATAATGGCAGTGATAATGCCGATGGGGAGTTCGCTCTGCGTTTGGAGTGTGCGTGAGAGCATATCACAGGCAACAAGAAAAAGTCCTCCAAAGAGGGTAGTTTTTAAAATTCGCTGCGTAATATTTACCGGGTAGAGCTTTTGGATGATGTGTGGGATGATAAGCCCAATAAAGCCGATGGGACCGCTAATGCTTACAAGTACGCCGATGGCTAAAGAGGAGACGGCGAGCAGTAGCAGCGTTACTCTTTTTGTATTGACTCCTTTGAGTTTTGCCTGTTCATCAGAGACGCTCATAAGTTGGAGCTCAAATTTGTAGCGGTAGACAAAAAGTAGTAGTAAAAGTGCTGCAACGGCGATGAGGATGGGGTACTTCCACCCAATGACAGAGAGTGAACCCATAGTAAAGCGAATGAGCATATCGTTTTGAATGGCAGAACCAAGATAGAATATGACCATTAAAACAGAGGTGTAAAAGAGTGAGAGTGCGATGCCAAGCAGCAGCAGTGCTTCTTGTCCAGATGCTCGTAAAAACTGTGAGAGATAGATGAGTAAAAAGACAGTAAGCAGCGCACCTGCAAAGCCAAAAAGGCTCACAGCACCGATGCCAAAGATGAGTGTGGCAAGTCCGAGTTTTATGGCAATGCCCGCACCCAAAACAGCACCGCTTGAGATGCCGAGTGTGTAGGGAGTCATAAGCGCATTGCGAAAGAGTGTCTGAAAGAGCAGACCGCTGAGTGCTAAAATGCCCCCTGCAAAAAATGCAAAGAGTACACGCGGCAGCCGCAGGTCGTAAAAAATAGTTGCGTTTAGGGTATTGCCTTGCAAAATTTCACGCAAAGAGAGATCGACCGCACCGACAAAAGGAGCTATAAAAAAGAGAACTATAAGTGTAAGCCAGAGCAGATTTCTAATCATAATGCACCGCCAGATTGCTAAATGCAACGCCGTAGAGTTTCTCAAGCATTGTGTCAGAGAAAAACTCTTTTTCGTAAAGTTGTGCTGAATGTTCTTTAATGAAAAGCACTTGTGAGTCTATAAACGCAGCGAGATGTAGATCGTGTGTGATGAGAATGATGGTGTGCTCTTCTTTAAGTGCTTTGATGTGCTCGGCTATGATTTTTGAGTTTTTTGGGTCAAGATTTGCCGTGGGCTCATCAAAGATGATGATTTTACTCTGTTGCGTGAGTGCTTGGGCGATGAGTGTGAGCTGTTGCTCTCCTGAGCTGAGTTCGGCAATGGTGTGTTTTGCCAAGTGTGCAATGCTTAAAAATTCAAGCATCTCTTTTACGATGGTGTAGTCTTTTTTTTCATAGGAAAAGAAGCTCTCTTTGTAGGGAAATCTTCCTAAAAGTACAAACTCCTCTACCGTAATGAGCTTGTCATAGAGTTCGAGTTTTGTGGGAATGTAGGAGAGAAGTTTGGCTCTTGCGTTTGGCGTGAGTGTTTTGATGTTTTGTGCGTCTATTTCTATGTCACCCTCAAACTCTATAAGCCCTGAGAGCGCTTTTGCAAAGCTGCTCTTCCCTGAACCGTTCGCGCCTAAGATGCTCAGATGATTTTGCACTTCAAGCGTGACATTTTTTAAAATGTTTTTGTTCTCAAATGAGATGCTGAGGTCTGAACACTTAATCATTCATCTCCCTACAGAGTCGTTTGATGGTGAGTGCGACTCTTTGTGAGGGAATATAGAGATAATCCTCATCTACGATGCTAATTTTATGGTTTTTTGCAGCGCGCGTGGGAATGGCGTACCACGCTTGAAGCGCTTTTTTTACATTGACATTTGGCTCAGTGGCATGAGAGTGTAGGATGATGATTTGCTGGGGATTGAGGGCTATAACATTTTCATAACTCAACACCGGTTGGTTCGTTGCGTTTGCTGTGTAGGCATTCGTATTGCCGCAGGCTTTGATGATGTCTTCAAAAAATATATCATGTCCTGCGATGTATATGCCGCCTCGAAGATCCTCGCGTAATCCGTACACAATCATAACACTGTGTGGTTTTTTACTCTTGTGAGCCGTTGTTACTGCGTTTGTTATCTTGTTTGTTAGGATTTTTGCTTCTTGTGTTGCGTTTAACTCTTTACCTAAAATCAATATGGATTTTTTAATGGAGTTTAAGCGTTTGAGATTGAGCGTGAGTATTTTTACACCAAAAGAGTGCAGCTGTTCTAAGGTGTGTCGGTTAAAACTCTGTCCTACGACAAGGGTCGGAGCGAAGGAGATGATTTTTTCTATATTTGGGTTTTCATATCCACCAATGATGGGCAGCTTTTTTGCTGCGTTTGGGTAGAGCGAGTAGCTGCTTGTAGCTACAAGTTCTGAGCCTTTGTGCAGTCCGTATATAATCTCTGTAATGGAAGGACTCAGAGAGACAATTCTCTCATTAGCCCAAAGATTGAGTATGAAAAGTGAAGTAAGGAGAATGTGTTTCATACTCTATGCCTTTTGTTAGTATTTTAGTCTAAAACCTGCCATTGCAGTTGTTGTGAAGTTTACAGGATAGATTGCATCATCTTTAATCCATAAACCGTTCTTTTGGTTAAACAGATTGTTTATTTTAGCAAAAACTTCCCATTTTTTTGTTGTGTATGTCGCTGCGATGTCAGTTGAGTTATATGCATCTTGTTTCTGAGAAAAACTGTTTCCAAAATCATCTGCTGCATAGGCTTCTGAGCGCCAAACCTGTGTGAGCGAGAGTGTTGTTCTCTTGTTTGGAAGGTAGTTTAGCATCGCTTTTACATTATGATCACTTACTCCAGGGAGTTTGGTGTTATGGTAAATTGTTCCATTCTCAGTTTTTTCTTTGTCAATGACAGCTTGAACATAGTTGTAGTTGAGTGTTACATTGAATTGTTGATTAACGATATATTTATCATATAAATCTAAACCATATTTATGTGATTTATCTAGGTTTCTGTTATGTCCATAAGGATTGAGTGTTTTATCCAAATAAATCTCATCTTTTAAAGCAATATAATATGCAGAAACTTTAAATTTATTATTTTTTTGAATATTGTTATATCCTAGTGTGTAGTTATTTGCAGTCATTGGATCTATAAAGTTGTTAAAGTGTCCATAATAAAAGAATCTATCAATATCAGGTGCTTGATAAGAATGTGAATAGTTAATAAACATTGATTGTGTAGGATTGAGTGTATAGTTATATCCAAGTTCTACACCATTGAGTTTATGGTCACCTTTTAAACTTTCTACACCTGTTGCACTGTATTTATATGTAACAGTTTCGTAACGGTAACCTGCTTTAAAACTGTTTTTTCCTAAGCTGTAGCGAGCCATTAAATAAGCGGCTAAATTATTTTTACTAGTTTGATTTCCATATCCATCACGTTCTCCATTGAAAGCATCCAAACCTGCTGTAATAAAGAGCTTGTTATTTTCATAATCAAGATGTGTTTTCGCTGAGTCATAAATGTAGTTTGCAGGAGAATAAGGGACATATTGTGATTTTTTCTTTTCATGATTCCCATCTATGTCTAAGCTTAATTTATCGTTGATGTAGTAAGTGATACCAGCACTTACACTATTTGTATCATATTTTTGATGTGATTCGTATCCTAATGTAGTTGCCTCTGTAGGATCTTTCTTATACTCATCTTCAGTAAGTGATCCTGCATAAAAGACATCAGTTTTGGCAAACGCAGCTCCTAAACGCAGCTCAAGCGCATCAATAGGTCTGTAGCTCAAATTAAATGTTCCTGTTGCAAGTTTTGAACTATCTTTATCATTGTTCATTTTTACTTTTCGGATACCTCCATTTTTTTGAGCTTCACCGCTTGCTGAAATATTTAATGTATCACTTGTTTGACCAATATAAAAAGAACCATCTACAGTGTTATATGCACCGCCATAAAGGGTAATTTCCTTATCATTACTATCTTTTGTGGTAATGTTGATTACTCCGGCATTTGCACCATCACCATTTGCTACAATTCCTGAAGATTTAATAATTTCAATGCGTTTAATAGATGCAGGTGAGATACTGCCTAGGAGTTGAGGAATCATATCAATATTGTTCAATCGTCTCCCATTAAGAGTGATAACAATGTTTTCATATCCATCAGTGATACCATATCCACGCATATCTATCTTTTGTGTAAATGGATTTCCATATCCTGGTGCAGTGATTACAGAAGTTTCTTTATTCAAAAACTCATAAAGATTCTGCACATGTGCTTTTTCTATATCTTTTGCAGTATAAATCTCCACTGCATCGGTAGATTTAAGTTCGTCTGTTTTGATGGCTGTTGATGTTACCTCTAATGGTGCGAGTGTAATCTCTTGTGCGTTAAGTTGGCTCAAAAGAGCAGCCGAGAGTAGAGAAAGTTTTAGTGTTGTGTTCATTTTTTTCCTTAAATGTAAGTATAATTTTTTTAAATTGTTGTTGCTGCGTTTAGGAAGAGGGTGGAGAGTTAATTTTTATTTTAAGTGGTTTTCCATCGAGGGTGCATACAGCACTGCTGAGTGCTACTATTTTTTGCATAGATATATAGGCTTGAATTGCTGCTAATGTAAAGTAGTTTTTACCAAAACCTTTAGGTGTGTGCAAGTTTTTCTCTTTTTAGATGGAATATTTTCGCAATTATAGCAACTCCTTTACATAAGTTACTTAATGTTATGGTAAACTATGTATGTACATAAATTTTTTAGGAACTCTTAAATGTATCAGCAAAAATCCACTTTAAAAGAACTCATATCTAATGCAAAAAATTTGACTATTTTATTTGTTGAAGATGATGCAACAACGAGAAAAGAACTTATTAACTTTTTAGGTACATTTTTTCCAAAAATCATTAGTGCAAAGGATGGTAAAGAGGCGTGGGAAAAGTTTAATAATAATGACATTGACTTGGTTGTTACCGACATCACGCTTCCACATCTAAATGGCATAGAACTTATATCTTTGATACGCTCAGTAAACGCTACAATTCCCCTGTTAATTCTCTCTGCACATACAGAGTCAAAGTACTTTTTAGAGAGTATAAAGTATGGAGTTGATGGGTATTTGTTAAAGCCATTTGATCTTGAACAATTTCTTTCAGTTGTCTCTAAAGTAGTCTATAGACTTGATATGGAACAAAAGTATGCACAGTACAATAAGAATCTTGAACAGATGGTTGAAGAAAAAACTTATGAGCTTGAGACAAAATACCTTTATGACCAAAGAACATCTCTTCCAAACGCAACAATGCTTAAAAAAGATTTGATACGCAAAGAAGAGGGATATATGATTCTTTTAGATATTTCTCATTTTTCTGTCTTAAATAAAGAGTATGGTAAAGATTTCGCAAATGAGGTCATAAAAAATACAGCAAAAAAACTCTCCTCAAATATTATTAGCAACTCAAAACTCTATAAGGTAGAATCAGACAGGTTCGCTTATCTTGTAGATGTCACTACCAAAGAAGAGGTGGCATTTTATTGTAATCAAATTGTTGCTTTTTTCGATAATGAAAACATTGTAGTAGATGATGTGGAGATTCATATCTCTTTTTGTATAGGGGCAGATAAAATTCGAAATGAGGTTGCCCAAACACTGGTAAATTGTGAATATGCCCTTGATAAAGCAAAAGAGTTTGGCAGTAGACATTTTGAGATTTATAATGAAAAAGATTTGGATTTTGTAGATAAAAGAGAGGCTGTTAAATGGCTGCGTTTAACAAGAGAACTAATTGACAATGATGGTATTGAACCATATTATCAGCCTATAAAAGATACACAAACGAATGAGATTGTGAAGTATGAAGTGCTCGCACGCGGTGTTTATAATACTGAGGTGACTGACCCCATCCATTTTTTGCGTTCTGCTGAAAAACTAGGGCTTTTAACTACTATCACTCGGACTATCATTAAAAAAAGTTTTGCCTATATGCGTGATAATAATGTAGAATTTTCCATAAACTTAACCCAAAAAGATCTTATAGATGAGAGCTTTTTGATTTACTTACAAAACCATACAAAAGAGTATGCAATTGACCCATCTCGTGTGACATTTGAAATTTTAGAAAACATTACTGTTGTGAAAAATGCAGATGCAATAAAAGAACAATTGAGCCTTTTAAGAGAGATGGGATTTAAGATGGCAGTAGATGACTTTGGAGTAGAAAACTCTAACTTAAGCCGATTTTTAGATATGCACTTTGATTTTATTAAAATTGATGGAGTCTTTATAAAAGATTTGGTCACAAATGATAAAAACATAAAACTCACAAAAGCAATAGTTAGTCTGGCAAAAAGTTTGGGTATGAAGACAATTGCAGAGTATGTAAAAGATGAAGAGACATATAATAAAATTAAAGAGCTTGGTGTGGATTTGGCACAGGGATTTTATGTTGGAAAACCAAGTGCAAAGTTAGTGCAGGAATGAAACTCTCTCAGCTCAAACAGATAGTAGAGTATCTGCAAAAATTTACAAAAATTTCTGCCGCGCACAGAGTAAATGATACAACAGTAAAAATAGTATTTGATAAAAGTGATGCAATTTACTTTAATATGCAGCGTTCAAACTCTTCCATATTTAAGTGTCAAGAGTACCCTCGTTCAAAAGTTTACAATGCTCCATTTGATGTCATTCTTGCAAAGCGTTTTAATCGTTCAAATATTTTAAATATTGAACTTCTAAATGGTGATAAAATCATACGCATAAAAACCTCTTTAGCATCTGCTTATAAAGAAGAGATAACATACATTCAGCTCGAGTTTACGGGAAAATATACTAATGTAATTATTTTAGATGCACAAAATATTGTGCTTGAAGCGTTGCGTCATATTGATCTGTTTTCCTCTTACAGAGAGGTTCATGTCGGGCATACACTTTTAGATGTGAAGCCTGCTCCATTTGTAGCAAAAGAGTACCCTATTGAAGATGTGGAAGCATTTTTATTTGGAGTTTATGAAAAAGAGCAAAATACAAAATTAGAGAGTCTTAAAAAACAAAAAATTGCCTATTTGCAAAAGAAGCTTAAAAAACTTGAAAAACTCTATGTAAAATTAGACTCTCAAGAAGATTTAGAACAAGAGGCTCAGAAATATCAGCATTATGGCAACCTTGTTCTTGCAAACGCAGCGAAGATTAAACCCTATGAAACAAGGCTGACACTTCAAGATTACGATGCAACAGAGATAAATATAGCACTTGATAAAGGCTACGCTACCCCATTTATAATAAGTGAAATGTTTTTTAGTCGAAGTAAAAAAGCAAAACAGCGAGCTAAACATCTCTACATTGAGGAGGAGTCACTTTCATCGAAGATTGAACACATTAAGCTTTTTATGCACACTGTAAACGCAGCTAAAGATGTGGCAAAAATTGAGCTACTTTTTCCTAAACGGGTGCAAAACAAGAAAATAAAACTCAATGACTCAATAGAGGTTTTTTGGGTAGAGGGGTACAAAGTACAGCTTGGAAAAAATGAGAGAGGCAATGTTGAACTACTAAAGAGTGCAAGGGCAAAAGATATTTGGCTTCATATGAAAGATAGACCCTCAGCGCATGTTATCATCACAACTGATAAGCAAAATTTACCACAAAACATTATTATGGCAGCAGCAAGACTCTGTGTGGATTTTACGACGACTGCAGAAGATAAATTTTTGGTCGATTATACTCCAAGGCGTGAAGTTACCATTCAAAGTGGTGCGAATGTACTCTATAATAAATATAAGACTATAGAAGTGGACACACGGAGTTAAAGTTCGTTTATATTGTTTGTGTATTATTTGATTGAAAATCTAAATACGAGGAATATTAATGAATAAAATTATATTAAAAACAGTTACTACAGTTGTTCTAGTCGGAACGCTTAGTACTGCAGCAGTTGCAGATGAGCCACAGTTTGGTCTTGGTGTTGGCGTTGCAGGACAAAATAGTGCGACATTAAGAGGCACTATTTCTTTAGAAGATAATATGCGTGTAGAACCCTATTTTGGATTTTCTTATCAAGATAAAAATCCAAGTAATGGAAACTCAGAAACTACTTTAGATGTTGGTTCTGCATTGCATATGATGCAGCCTATTAATAGTGTGTTAACTGCATATTATGGTGGATTTGCAGGCATACATAATTATGATTATGGAACTGGTAACAATTCTGGAACAATTTTTAATTTTGGTCCAGTTGCTGGTGTGGAGTATGCCCTTGACAAGCAGTTTACACTTGGTGCTGAGATGAGATTTAATCTTGGTTTTGGTGATGAAACTGCAATCGGAACAGAGTCATCGGTCTTGTTGCGTTACTATTTTTAGAAAGAAATTCTTTCTTATGTAAGAGGAGTGTATTATGGCTATAAGTCCCTTGGGTAACATTGTTTTGGTAAACCAAATGACACCTGCCGCTACGGCTCCTCAAAATGCACATACAAACCGCGTCGAGTTACAAAACTTTATGGCGCAGGCGGCTGTGCAAGAAAAAGATGAAAAAGTCTTAGAGATTCGTGAGGCTGAAGAATCTCACGCTCTTGATCCTGACCGAGAACACAACCGAGAAGAGTCTGATGAAGAGATGCAAAATATGTCTCAAAAGAAAAAACCCCACAAAAAAGAGGATGACTCCTCAATCGCTCCCCCCTTACATAAATTAGATATTAAAGTCTGATTGGATATACTACTAGCATTATTTATTATTAAAATTTAGAGGATTTCTTATGGGTATATTTGCAAGTAGCAAAGAGAGAATAGTAACTGGAGTAGCACTTTTAGCAGCTGTTTTTGTAATTGGCTGGATAGATAACTTTTATGTGATGTGGTTCGTTTTTGGCGTAATTTACCTACTTGCATTTAAAGAGGCTATAAAGTTATTTGGTGTTGAAAAAGACAATCTCCTTCCATACGCTGCGTTTCTTTGGCTTCTTACTGGAATTTATCCTTATGGTGACGATCTATTTGTTCTTGCAGGTGTTGGCTATGCAAGTCTTGTCGCTTATAACAAAGAGGTAAAATGGCGTGATTTCTTTCCTTTTATCTACCCTACTGCGGGACTTCTTTTTATTTTTGCGATGTATGAAGAGTATGGTGTTCTCTCTCTTCTATGGCTTTTAGCAGTTGTAGCACTTACAGATATTGGAGCGTATGTAGTTGGTAAAAGCATAGGAAAAACTCCCTTTTGTGAGACAAGTCCAAACAAAACATTAGAGGGTGTTTTTGGCGGTGTGGCAGTTGCAACATTTGCGGGTGCATTCTTTGGTCTCTATGTTGTTGATTTTTGGACAGCACTTATTATCTCTTTTGCGGTTTCTGTAACTTCTATTTTTGGAGACTTGTTTGAGTCATCGCTTAAACGCAGCGCAGGTGTGAAAGATAGCGGTACTCTGCTACCAGGTCACGGTGGTGTACTTGACAGAATTGATGGCTACCTTTTTGGTGGAATTGTCATGCTTGTACTGCTTCGTGGGTTAGTTTAAGTGGTACTTCTAGGTTCAACTGGATCTATTGGTGTTAATGCACTTTTAGTTGCCAAAAGATTTGGCATTGCAGTAGAGGTACTTGTTTGTGGTAAAAATATTGACTTGCTCAATAAGCAGATACAAGAGCATCATCCTAAAGTTGTTGTTGTTGCAAACGCAGCGGATATTGCAAGAGTAAATCATAGCTGCGTTTATGCAGGCGAAGATGCAATTCTTCGCGTTATAGAAGAGTCACAAAGTAAATTAGTAGTGAATGCTTTAGTTGGTTTTTTAGGGCTTCGACCAACGCTTAAAGCGATAGAGTGTGACAAAAAAGTAGCTCTGGCAAACAAGGAGTCACTTGTTGCCTGTGGTGCTTTCATTGACACATCAAAAATCCAGCCTATAGACTCAGAGCATTTTGGTCTGTGGTATCTTTTGCAAGAGCGACCTGTTAGTAGAATGGTGATTACTGCAAGTGGTGGAGCATTTCGTGACTGGCCACTTGAGAAGCTTGCAAACGCAACGCTTGAAGATACACAAAAACATCCAAACTGGTCAATGGGACAAAAAATAACCATTGATTCTGCAACAATGGTAAACAAAATGTTCGAGCTGCTTGAAGCGCGTTGGCTCTTTGGAGAGGGGCGTTATGATGCAGTGATTGAAACGCAGTCACTTATTCATGCGATGATAGACTTCAAAGATGGCTCAACAACAGCACACTTTGCAAAGGCAAGTATGCAGCTTCCTATTGCCTATGCACTTGATGCAAAGATGGATGAGCAGATTTTAGAGCATATTGACTTGTTAAAAGTTGGCTCTTTAGAGTTTCGTGAGATAGATGCGGAGCGTTATCCTATTTGGCAGATTAAAGAGAGTATGTTAAAAAACCCTCTCTCTGGTGTAGTTATAAACGCAGCGAATGAAGCGGCCATTGAGATGTTTATAGGCAAACAAATAGGCTTTTTAGATATTTCAAAAAGAGTTATAAGTGCTTACGATAAATTTGTTACAATGCCACAAAATGTGGATGAAGTCTTTTTACTTGATAAAGAGGTTCGTAGTTTTGTGAGGAGTTTACGATGATACTAAGTATTGAGAGTTCATGTGATGATAGTGCTATTTCCATAACAGAAATAGCGACAAATAGACTTCTTTTTCATAAAAAAATATCGCAAGAGTTGGAGCATAGTATTTATGGTGGGGTTGTTCCTGAACTTGCTGCTCGTCTTCATGCCGAAGCACTTCCTAAAATACTTGAGGAGTGTGAGCCTTATTTTGAAAAACTTAAAGCTGTGGCTGTTACCTCAAGCCCTGGACTGGCTGTGACGCTTATTGAAGGTGTCACTTTGGCAAAGGCTGTAAGTGTTGGTTTAGATATTCCCATTATTGGAGTCAATCATCTTATTGGGCATATCTATTCACTTTTTATTGAGAAAGAGACAATTTTTCCACTAACAGTGTTGCTTGTTTCTGGTGGACATACGCAGGTGATGGAGGTAAAGAGCCTCACCGAAATAGAGACTGTAGCAAAATCTATGGATGACAGTTTTGGTGAGAGTTTTGATAAAGTTGCAAAGATGATGGGCTTAGGCTATCCCGGTGGACCAGCCATTCAAAATTTGGCAAAAGAGGGTGCGAGAAAAAGGTACGATTTTACCGTGCCGTTACTGAGAACACCGAAATTTGCATTTAGTTACTCAGGACTCAAAAATGCAGTACGACTTGCTGTAGCAGAAGCAAGTGAAGAGGATTATAAAGATATTGCCGCTTCATTTGAGCATATTGCCACAAAACATCTCATACATAAACTCAAAAAATATTTTCTTAATTACCCTCCAAAAACTTTTGCAATAGTAGGCGGAGCAAGTGCAAACCTCTACCTGCGTTCACAAATAGAGGAGCTATTAAAACCTTATGGCGCGAAGCTACTATTGAGTGATTTACACTACTGTTCAGACAATGCCGCAATGATAGGCAGAGTGGCAGTAGATATGTATAAAGCAAAAATGTTCTCTTCTTTAGAAGAGTTAAATGTTGTAGCAAAAAGTAACCTTTAACTTAATTTTTTCTTATACTAAATGCTTTGTTTGCTAAATAAGATGATAATTATCCGAATTAAAATATACTTCTCTTACAAAAAGGTTAAGAAGCTCTTTTCTCAAAAAATGCCAAGGCATTTTGGGCTTCCTGCCGAAGGAAACTTAGCGTTAGCGTAGAGAGATGGACGCGTTCATCTCTCGTACTAACAGATAAAAAGGTTTCCTTCATTTTATAAAATAAAATTAAGGACATTAGTATGGCAACAACTAAATTCAAGGGTACAGATGTAGAGTTATTAGGAAATGAAGTAAATGTAGGAGATAAAGCTCCAGAGGTAACAGTAGTAAACTCAGATGGTTTAGGTGATGTTAAAGTTGGTGGCGCTCAAGGCGAAAAACAACTTATAATTGTTGTTCCTTCACTAGATACTGGTGTATGTGCAACTGAAACTCGTAACTTCAATGCAAAAGCTTCTGAGTTAGAGGGTGTTAAGACTACTGTTGTTTCTATGGACCTTCCATTTGCTGCAGGTAGATTTTGTTCAGCTGAGGGAATCGACAAATTAACTGTTGCTTCTGACTTCAGAAACAAAGATTTCGCTAATGCTTACGGTGTACTTTTAGGTGGATCTGTTCTTGCAGGTGTTACTTGTAGAGCAATCTTCGTAGTTGATGCAAACGGTATTGTAACTTACAAAGAAATCGTTCCAGAAATTACTGAAGAACCACAATACGACGCTGCAATCGAAGCTGCAAAAAAATAGTTTCTTAGCCACATCCTGTGGCAAGAATCTTTTTCTTTCTCTTAAATCTCTCAAAAACTCCCAAATTTATTTAACATTTATTTTATGCTATAATCTCTTAAAAAAAAGGGTGTAAGTATGAAAAAAATAGTATCTTCAGTAGTCCTAGGTACATCTCTCTTATCAACAGTTGCAAGTGCTGATTTAACACGAGTTGAAGCAGGTGTTGGTGCATGGGCACAAACACCTAGTGGATATGCTACTAGAACAGACAGTGATGGTGCGTTAAATCTTAATGGTACATATACAAGTGCTGAAAAAGAGAAGACGGGAGCTTATGCTTGGATATTTGTAAAACATCCTCTTCCTATTATTCCAAATATTCGCCTTGAGTATGTCTCTTTTTCTGATAAAGGGACAACGAAAGGTAAAGTAAATGGTGCAGCTTTACCAGTTGGAGGCGCGCCTACAACAGTTGATATAACACAATATGATGTTATCCCATATTATAATATTTTAGATAATACATTTTGGATGACAATTGATTTGGGTCTTGATATAAAGGTAATTCAATCAGATGCTACAGTGGCTGCAGTAACTATAGCTGGTAGTAAAGTTTATGACGGTGATTCATCATCAGATACGACAGTTGTACCCCTTGTATATTTAAGAGATAGAGTGCAAATTCCGACAACAAACATTGGTATAGAAGCTGATGCAAAGGCGATTACAGATGGTACAAATACTATGTATGATATAAGAGCTAAAGTTGATTATACGCTTGATTTTGTACCAGTTGTTCAACCTGCAATAGAAGTTGGTTATAGAATGCAGAAACTAAAGGTTGACGATGGTGATAAATCTCAAATCGACTTACAATATTCAGGTCTCTATATGGGGATAATGGCTAGATTTTAGCCAAACCCTTCTCGAGGATGACTATCTCCTCCTCGAGGGCTATGCCAAACTTTTCTTTTACTCTTCTTTGTGCTTCGCGTATTAGATAAAGTGCATCTTTAAATTTCCCCTCTCCCATATTTACCAAAAAGTTTGCATGTTGTTGACTAAAACACATATCGCCTTTTCGCACGCCTTTGAGTCCAACAGCTTCTATAAGTCTGCCTGCATACTCATTTGGAGGATTTTTAAAACAGCTACCTGCACTTGGGGTGGAGGGTTGGTTTGCACGCATCTCTTTAAACATCGTTACCTTTTTGCTATCAAAACCATATTCTATTTTAAACGCAGCTTCTAAAATTGGTTCGTTAATATTGGTAAAACGGTAGCCAAATGCTATTTCATCTTTTGCTTTTTTGCCTGAGAGGAGTGTGACATTAAGTAAGTTGTTAAAAATTTCAAACTCTTTAAGTCCTGCATTCATATAGATAAGTCCACCAAGCTTTCCAGGAAGATGGGAGAGAAATTCAAAATTTGTAATGTTGTTTTTTTTACAAAAAGAGGCTACTTTTCCAGAGGGTGTTGCTGCACCTATTTTAAGTATATTGTCTTCTATATTGATATAGTCATATTTTTTTGGCAGCATCATAAGCGGAGGGGGATTGTCGCCAATAAGAATATTATTGCAAGCTCCTATAAGATAATAATCTTCACAGTCATTAACTGTTTCATCCAAAAGAGCGACATCAAATGTGCCGCCCATTTTAAAAGAGGAGTATTTAGAAAAATTGATTGATTTGTAGTGCATTACTCAACAAAAGTAGGAATCATGTTAAAAACACTTAAAGAGAAATCTGTCATCTCATTAAGCATCCATGGCATTGTAAGGACAATAACTATAACTACACCAAGAATTTTAGGAATAAAAGAGAGTGTCATTTCATTGATTTGCGTAGTTGCCTGAAAGATACTCACAGCAAGACCAACAAGCATTCCTGTCAAAAGACCAGGCAGCGCAAGATAGAGTGCTATTTGAAAAGTCTGTACTCCTAGAGCTACAAGTTTGGCTTCCATTTATGCGTTCCGTAGCTCTTTGTACTCAGTAGGAATGAGATACTCTTCAATTTTAACAGGTGCATCATAAAAACCATGCTCGTACCCTAACTCAAAAAGCTTGTCTATTGCTTTGTACTGGAGTGGGCTTAAAGTGATTGACTCATCATTTGCATAGAGTTCAAGATATTTATCAAGTGTAGGCGCATCAATACGCACCAAATTTCTCTCTATTAGCATTTTTGAGAGTCTATCTTTATGATCTCGTGCAACTTGAACCGCTTTTGTTAGTGTTGCTTCATACTCTATTGCTTTATTAAGTGGCAGTGAACGGCGAATTGCCATACCACCAAGAGGAAGTGGCAGATCATCACCAGCAAGTTCTTGCCAAATATCCCACATTTCACGCTCTACTTCGAGCTCATCTGCATAAGTCAAAATACTCTCATGAATTAGCACTCCTGCATGAACAGTTCCATCAATAACAGCCTGTTCAATCTCTAAAAAGTTCATATATGTAATGCGTGCATCAGGATAAGCCATGCGAAAGAGCATTGCGTTTGTAGTATGTTCGCCACTAAGTGCTACTTTAAAATTGCGTTTGAGTTTTTCTCCCTTGCGTTTAATAAGCTTAGGACCATAGCCCTCACCGAAACTAACAGCAGTACGAAGTGGTGCATACTCCTCTTTAATGTGAGGATAGAGTGCAAAACTAATTGCGACTATATCATAGACACCATTGAGTGCATCTTCATTAAGTGTTTGAATATCTTTTGCAATATTGTCAAATTTGACATCTTTCATTGTAACCCAGCCAAATTTAATGGCATAGTACATAAAAATATCGTCTGCGTCGGGGGAGTGAGCTATTAGTGTTGTTTTCATGCAGTTATTTTATCGAAATATAGATAAAAAGAACTTTTTTGATGCTATTAATTATTTTAGGAGTATAATAACTTTATATGATTATTATAAGGAGTTCGTTATGAGTAAAGATGTATTGGTTAAAGTGTATGATTCGTATGATAGCGCTGCAAAAAGTGTTGACACTCTGATTGATGGTGGTGTATTGAAAAAATATATTTCAGTCATTGGCAAAGGTGAGCAAAAAACGCAGGATGGTTTTGAATTTAATAAAAATAGAGAAAACGCTATTTTCTGGGGTGAGCAAGGTGCCTTTTGGGGTGGACTTTGGGGCTTATTAATGGGTGGAATACTTTTTTGGACACCTGGCGTTGGACCTATTTTAGCAACAGGACAGATACTCACAGCGATTGCTGGTATGACTGGTGGTGCTGTAATGTTTGGAGCAGCAGGAGCGATGACAGCTTGGCTTGTGGATTTGGGTATTGAAAAGTCCTTAGCTGTAAAATATGGAGAGATGATTAAAGATGACCATATTTTAGTCATTGTTCATGGAAGTGAAGATGCTGTGAAAATTGCAAAAAAAGCTTTAGGTGAAGCATAAAATATTTTATGGATGTTCTTAGTCTTATTTGGATAAAATTTCTTTGATTTTTTATAGAGAAAAAGATTTGAATGAAAATATGGCAAAATGACATAATTTTTACATAGTTCAGTTTTTTTACATACAATTAGTCCAAATTTCATAATATAAGAGAGTCCAACATGGATGCAAACAAACAAAAATCATTAGATCTCGCAATGAAGCAGATAGATAAAGCTTTTGGAAAAGGTGCTTTAATGCGTCTTGGCGATAAAGATATTGTGCCTATTCAGTCTATTTCAACAGGTTCTTTAGGCTTAGATTTAGCACTTGGGATTAATGGCGTGCCACAAGGAAGAGTTGTAGAAATATATGGACCTGAAAGTTCAGGAAAAACGACTTTAGCGCTTCAAATTACAGCAGAGTGTCAAAAAGATGGAGGTGTTTGTGCTTTTATAGATGCCGAACACGCTCTTGATGTTATTTATGCTAAAAATCTAGGTGTAGATATTGACAATCTTTTAGTATCACAACCTGACTATGGGGAACAGGCTTTAGATATTGTTGAAACAATAGCAAGAAGTGGTGCGATTGATCTTATAGTTATTGACTCTGTAGCTGCACTTACTCCAAAGGTAGAACTTGAGGGTGAAATGAATGACCAACAAGTTGGTGTTCAGGCTCGTTTGATGAGTAAAGCCCTTCGTAAACTTACAGGTGTTTTGAGCAAAATGAACTGTACTGTCATCTTCATCAACCAAATTCGTATGAAAATTGGAATGATGGGATATGGTTCTCCTGAAACCACAACAGGTGGTAACGCTTTAAAATTTTATGCATCAGTGCGTATAGATGTGCGTCGTATTGCATCTTTGAAGCAGGGTGAGAGTCAAATCGGTAACAGAGTAAAAGCAAAAGTTATAAAAAATAAGGTAGCACCTCCGTTTCGTCAGGCAGAATTTGATATAATGTTTGGAGAAGGAATCTCTAAAGAGGGTGAGCTTGTTGATTATGGTGTCAAGTTAGACATTGTTGATAAAAGTGGTGCTTGGTTCTCGTATGGAGAGGTTAAGCTTGGTCAAGGTCGTGAGAATGTAAAGGCAAAATTCAGAGATGAGCCTGAACTTGCAGCTGAGATTGAAGAAAAAATTAGAGTAGCTATGGGAATGAGTTCACTTATGACCATGGACACTTCAGAAATATCAGAGGCTGATGTATAGTCTTTGATGCTAAAACTAAACTAATCAAAGAGGAAATAATATATGTTTATAGATGATGTAAGTGCAATAGAAGTAATGGATTCTCGTGGTAATCCAACCGTAAAAGCAACAGTAAGACTTAGTGATGGAACTACTGCAAGTGCAATTGTTCCTTCAGGTGCAAGCACTGGTAAGCGTGAAGCCTTAGAACTTCGTGATGGCGATGAGCGTTATATGGGCAAGGGTGTACAATTAGCAGTACAAAATGTTAATAGTCAAATCTCTGATGTGCTTATTGGTATGAGTCCTTTTAATCAAGCAGTTGTTGATGCTACAATGAAAGAGCTTGATGGAACTGAAAACTATGCTAATCTAGGTGCAAACGCAGTTCTTGGTGTATCTATGGCTGTTGCACGGGTTGCGGCTAAAAGTTTAAATATTCCACTTTATCGTTATTTAGGTGGAGCAAACGCAATGGTTATGCCTACTCCTATGCTTAACATTATCAATGGTGGAAGTCACGCTGATAATAGTGTTGATTTTCAAGAGTATATGATTATGCCTATTGGTTTTGAAGATTTTACGGAGTCTTTAAGAGCCTCTTCTGAAGTGTATCAGCATTTAAAAGCTATTTTAAAAGCAAAAGGTCACTCAACTTCTTTAGGTGATGAGGGTGGATTTGCTCCAAATTTAAGTTCAAATGAAGAGCCAATTCAAGTGATTATGGAAGCTATTGAAGCAGCAGGTTATGTTCCTGGTAAAGATGTTGCCATAGCTCTTGATGTAGCTTCTAGTGAACTTGTTGTTGAAGGTGGTTATAGACTTGAGAGCGAAAATCGTACCGTAACGAGTGAAGAGCTTGTAGAGTATTATGCAGAACTTGTTGAAAAATATCCTATCGTTTCTCTTGAAGATGGTTTGAGTGAAGATGATTGGGACGGCTGGAAAGTTTTAACTGATAGATTAGCATGTCAAATCCAACTTGTTGGTGATGATCTGTTTGTGACAAATGTAAATATCTTAAATGAGGGTATTAACAAAGGTGTTGCAAACTCTATTCTTATTAAGCCAAATCAAATTGGTTCAGTAAGTGAGACTATGCTTACTGTGCGTTTAGCACAAAGAAGTGGCTACACATGTGTTATGAGTCACCGTTCAGGTGAAAGTGAAGATGCGTTCATCGCAGATTTTGCTGTAGCATTGAACTGTGGTCAAATTAAAACAGGTTCAACTGCTCGTAGTGAAAGAATCGCAAAATACAATCGTCTTTTAGAGATAGAAAATGAGACTGTATATAGTGAATATTTAGGGTCTACACTTTTTAACTAAGGCTAGAGATGCAAAAAGATGAGCTGTTTGAAGAAATTGATACCTCTGAGAGTTTTACTCAGAAGTATCTCGGCTTGTCTTTAGCGAAGTTTTTTACACTTTTTTTTCTGATTGTCTCTCTTGGTGTTTACTTAGGAATTTTGCTTTATGGTACGAACTCGGTGGAAGTGCTTTTAGGTTTGCAAGATTACCAAAGTTATCTGCAGGATGAAATAGTAGTGCTAAAAAGTGAAAATGCAAAACTACAACGCGAGTATTTTGAACTTAAAGAAATTTCCGCACAATAAGGCTTTTTTATGATTAAACTTTGTATGCTTCTTTTTTCACTTACTCTTTTTGCTCGTGAAAATCCTTTTTTTCCAATAAATTCTGCATTAGATATTCCTCTTACAACTGAACAGGTGCAAAAACCTCCAATGTTAAAACGAGCTACACTTACTTTACCATCTTCAGCAAGAGAGATAGAGAGTGTTGTAGTAAGATATAAAAATATGGATGGTTCTATTTCAGAGAAGAGTGTTACATTGCAAAATAGTGTTGATTGGCATTTACCAATTTTTATTTCACAAAATTATAATTTAGACACAACTGCTCAAAAAGAGGTAAAATATATAAAGTTTGCAGCTCTGCCTTTTATATCTTTTTATACAAAAGATAAAGAGATGCAAATAGATACTAAAGATAGACTCTTGCGTTCCTTTTTGCTTGTAAAACCACATCGTATAGTTTGTGATTTTAAAAGAGATATTAACCTAAGAAGCTTTGTTAAAAAGGCGAAGCAGGCAAATGTGTTTAAACAAATAAATATAGGAACACATAGTGGATACTATAGGGTTGTAATAGAACTAGATGGTCTTTACAAATATAGTATCAAAAAAACAGATAAAGGGTATCTTGTTATTTTAAAATAAGAGCATTTATTTAAGTGCTATACCCTCTGAGTAAAGCTCTTTTTTAAGAAGTTTACCATTTTTATTCCACATTTTATAGATGCCGTCTTTTTTACCATTTTTGTAGTAGCTAGCAGTTTTTAAATTCCCATTTTCATACCATGTTTTTGCTTCTCCGTCTTGGATGTCATTTTTATAGTAGGCAGATGATTTTTTTCTTCCATTCTTGTACCAAGTAAGGACTTCTCCATCCTGTTTACCATCTCGAAAATAAGCTACAATAGCTTTTTTCCCATTTGAATATTTTGCAATGTATTCACCATCCTGTTTCCCCTTTCTGAAATATGCAACAGTTTTGATACTTTTATCTGCTCTCCATGCTGAGAGACGTCCATCAATCTCTCCCTGATAATAAGGAACAATTTTTTTTGTTTTTCCATTTTTAAAAAAATAATAAGCATTTCCGGTAAAAGGTGCACTAGAATTTTGCTCATAAACAAGGCTCTCTTTTTTCACCAGCATAGAGGCATCAATATTTTTGGCATTTAATGTCATAAATATTGAACTTAGCATAAGTGAAATAAAAACTATTTTTTTCATATTTCTCTCCTTTGAGTATATTACTAAGCATAGCAATTTTATCACTATAAGTA
>NZ_JALUKE010000179.1 GCF_027056685.1 Sulfurimonas sp. | reverse complement strand
TAAACAACAAACTCCACCCTATTTTTGAGATGAATCTGCCTGAGGGGTATCTGCTCTCTATCATTAAAAAACACTTTTCTAAAATCGTTAAAACAGATGAATTTGGACTTCTCAAACTTATTTCAAAAGGTGTCAAAGGGCGAATAACCTATAACTCAATAGAAGATAATACAGAGAATTCTCTTGAACTGAATGATCTGCTCAATCCACAATCTACTAATCTTTTTGAAGAACTTGTCTCAAAATTTGCACTCAATTCAGCAATTAGTGGTGTCCAACCAAAGGTTTTAGCAAATATTCACAACAAAGCAACACTCAAATATGACAACTATATCGTAAAATCGTGGGGGAAAGAATACCCTGAATTAGCATTCAATGAATACTATTGCATGCTTCTTGCAAAGTATGCAAATATTCCTGTGCCAGAGTTTTATCTATCAAGTGATGCCAAACTCTTTATTATGAAACGATTTGATATTCTTGAAGATGATACAATACTTGGCTTTGAAGATATGTGCGTTTTACAAGCCAAACAGAGTGATGAAAAATATGACGGGAGTTACGAGAGCATAGCAAAAAGCATCAAGACTTTCGTGTCACCCAAATACAAAAAGAGAAGTCTCAAAGATTTTTTTAAAATCATTGTTATAAATAACATCCTCCAAAACGGTGATGCTCACTTGAAAAACTTTGGACTTGTTTATGAAGATATAGAGAACATAAAACTAGCTCCTGCTTATGATATTATCTCCACAACTTTTTATATAAAAAATGACATTTTAGCGCTTAATTTACTTGGCAGTAAAAAATGGTGGGATAAAAAGTACATTCTTCGATTTGGTATGGAAAGTTGTGAACTCACAAAACACGAGGTAACTTTACTTTATGATGAGTGTATAAATGCAAGTAAGAAGATACTTACCACAATAGAGAATAACATGGTAAAAGAAAAAAATGAGGATAAAAAAAACTTGCTAAAACATTTGAAAAATTTGTTGGGAAAAACCCTCGACCTAAGCCAAGGGTTTTAGAGGAAAAACTTAGATTGGTAAAACTCTTATTTTTTTAGAAAGTTTCTCTTTTAGAGTGCTTTCTATTGCATAAAGTGTACCTGTTGCAGATGAAGCACAACCATTACATGCACCTATATAACGGATGTAAATATCTATGTAATCATCATCTTTTTTGATGTCAATAATTTCCATATTTCCACCATCCATAATAAGAAACTGACGCACATTTTCATCAATGACAGCATCAACTGCTTTAATTTGCTGTACAAGTGTCATCTCTTCAAAGTTATCAGCACCTGCGAGTTGTGCATCGGCTGCTGCTTTCATCTTCTCTTCATCCATCTCACGACGAGTGTCTGCCAAGATGTCTACAAGATAATATTCTCTATCTTCATGACCACCTGGTTTGATACAAGATTTACAAAAACCACCAGCTTTTGTATAGTCTGTAATCTCCTCAACAGTTTTTAAATCATTCAAACGAATAACCTCTTGAATAGTTCCAAGAGAAACACGCGCACATTCACATACGATGATGTCCTCTTCAAAACTCTCTTCAGTTACACCAAGGTAGAGTGAAGCTGCTTTTTTAATAACATCATAAGCCATTACAGAACAGTGCATTTTTTGTGGTGGAACAGCAGGCGTTTCCGGATCATCACGAAGAGCAAACTCAACATCAATATTTGTAATTTTTACCGCTTCTTGAACAGTTTTACCAATACAAAGTTCCGTCATAACATCAGATGATGCTATAGCAGTACCACATCCAAAAGATTTGAATTTTGAGTTGACAATTTTGTCTGTTTTTGGATCAATTTCCCAATATAATCTTACCGCATCACCACAGCTCTCAGCACCAAAATCAGCAACAATAAGCTTGTTACCATGTGACTCAGCTTCCTCAGGAGTAATCTCCCCTTGATGTTGTGGGTTGTTCATTAAAGTTGTTACTTTGTTTGAGTACGCATCCCAAAGTGATGCGCCAAGTAAATCGTCCTTAGCCATTATATTATCCTTTAAATTTTATTCTATTTTATTGTTCTTAATGCGCCATATGGTGTGGCATTGCACACTCACCAGCTTCTCCACCAGGAGTTGGTTGTACTTTTGCAAATGAGCTTGAGATAGCACGAAGTCTAGCTACTGCATTTCTAAAGTGCTCTATAGTGTAGTCTATCTCTTCATCTGTCGTAAAACGAGAAAGTGAGAGTCTTATACCAGTATGTGCTAGTTCGTTATCAGCACCAATTGCGAGCATAACTGTATTTGCTTCTAACTCTGCAGAGGCACAAGCAGAACCTGTTGAGGCTCCAATTTGACCATTGTTTAAGTCCCAAAGCATGCCCTCACCCTCAACACCACGAATAGAGATAAGAATAGTATTTGGTGTACGATTTTCACGATTACCTACTACAAAAGTATCACTAAGCTCTAAAAGTGCATCTTCAAGTCTATCTCGTTTTGCTCTAATTTTTGCCGTAGTCTCAT